>LOER01000028.1 GCA_001515945.1 Desulfitibacter sp. BRH_c19 | reverse complement strand
AAAGGGTCGTTCTCTTAGCTTTTCTGGGCTTCCTGCTATTGTTTCTGCTATTTTTATGGCGTTTCGTAAACCTTCCATTGTGTACATGCCGCCCATTACATGCTTGGTTGTATTTGTTAATGCCCAATAAAAACGATTTATATCTGCTGCTTCGTCTGGTACATCTGTTGGGAAGGTGTTTATTACATAGAAGGAAACGTTATCAAGATAGTCTACCATACGAGCTATATCTCTAACATCATGGGTATTTGTTTTACGTTTTTGACCATTGTCTAAATCAAGAGCATATAAAACTGTACCTCCTGTACCTAAATGGGTACGGCTTTTTTCTAGGTGGAGATCATTTTTTTCGTCCTGTCCATAAAGGACTACTTTAGATGGTGCCGACTTAATAGCAGCTTCTAGCATAGACTTTGGAATTTTAACTATTTCACCTTCTACTATAGCTCCACCCTCTGTAAATATCTGGCGTGCTCTTTCGCTTTTTACCTTCATACCTACTTCTTCTAGAATCTCTACTGTTGCTTCATGTACTGAATTAATTTGCTCTTCTGTTAATAATTTGAGTTGTCCTCCGTTTAAAGCTGGAAACATGGTTTATTGCTCCTCTCATTATTTAAATCGTTATCAAGCTAGTTTAGGATGTTTTGCATTCTCTACATTTAACCTCCGGCCAATGGGCCTAAAAGTACTATCTCTTCATCAGTTGCAATTAAATAATCTTTAGATTCACACTTCCCATTAACAAAGACCCTAGCCACAACTATTGGATTTATACCTATAGAACAAAGAAGTTTCCTTACAGTTGTTGGATTTTGTACTTCAATGACTATTTCTGATTGTTTATCCTCGTATATGTGTCGAAGGCTGCCTGATAAAGATAGCTTTATCTTTAACATTTTTACACCACTTTAGGCTGAACTATTTGATTTGAATGTGTTTTCTACTAAGGATAGTATACCTAGGCGTTCCAAGGTTTCTTTAGTTGGTTTGCCTTCTTTATTCCAGCCACGTACTTTATAATAGTCATCCAAAAGCAGATCAAGCTCTTCTTTGGTTATAAAGTGCCCTTCATTTGGTCCATTAGGAACTGGTTCTTCATAAAAACGGGCGGGTGGATAATCATACTGCCGACCGTAGTCTTCTATTTCCCTCAAATTAAAGCAACGGTTTAAGTTCCAGATCTTTTCAGAGATAGTACGCAATTCCTCCCAGCTTACCTTTTTACCAGTCATCAGGTAGAAAAATTCTTCGTAATACTCTACTTCAAAGCCCAACTCCATATACTGCAGTCTGCATATGCCTAAAAGGTCAAAGGTTGGTCGTGTATGCTGACTGTTGATTACTATTTCAGCCTTACCAGCTATGGTTGACTTTGGTAATTTGTCAGCCTTTGCACCAGCAGATATTAAATCATGAACATTAGCTGCTGAGCCTGCTACATCATGACCGAGAACCCAAGCCTTACTGTGGTGTGCTCCTATATCTGCTGTCATATAAGCTAACATCATACCTGGAGCGTTACGGCATTCATAGCCGGACCACTCTAGCCCTTTAACATGTATAGCAAACTTTTCAGATCCTTGCCCAGTTTTTGCAGATGCACTTTTTACTCCGTCAGCTAATAGGTCACCAATTCCCTCCCTGTGCCCGATTTTATTCAAAAGATAAACCACAGATTCTAGGTCACCAAACTGGATCTCTCTTCCTATATCTTCTTGCGTAAGAATGCCCTTTTCATAACACTCTATTGCCCAGGAAGCCGCTAATCCTCCAGATATAGTATCTAATCCAAGCTCATCACAGATATAGTTGGCGTATGCAACATCTTCAATAGTTTTTAAATAACAGTTGCCACCTAGAAGGGCGATGGTCTCATATTCTGGACCTTCAACATAAGCAGAACCCATTTTGGTTTTTGTATGTCCGTATTTACCGCAAGGAGTTGGACATGCAAAACAGCCTTTGTCAGTTATTTTAAGTCTATCTAGAATAGCCTGACCATTTATCTCCTTATAATGGTCACTATAGGAGGTTTGGAAATTCTTTGTAGGAAATGCCCCAGCTTCATTACACCAGTCAGTTATTCCTGCAGTACCCTGGGGAGTCCAACCTAGGAAACCAGGTTTCTTAGTTATTTCTTTGTAAGCTTCCTTGCCTTTTTTATAAAGACCTTCTATATCAAATACAGGAATACTACCGGTTCCTTTAATAGAAACTGCTTTAAGGCGTTTGGATCCCATCACAGCTGCTACACCTGTTCTACCTGCTTGTCTACCAAAATCATGAGATATACAAGAAATTCTAACTTTGTTTTCACCTGCTGGGCCAATTGTAATACTGTGGAAATCTTCACCAAGTTCATCCTTGAACATTTTTTCAGCTTCGATTGCCCCCTTACCCCAATACTTGTTGGCAGAGCGAATTTCTACCTTGTCATTCTCTATGAATAAGTAGCATGGTTCATGGGATATTCCTGTGATAATCAATAAATCATATCCAGCATACTTTAGTGCTGGTCCAAAGTGACCACCCATATTACTATCTCCAAATCCTCCTGTAGCGGGAGATTTGGTTCCGAAGTGGGTTTTGCCAGTTGCAGGTAGAAAGCTACCACTAAAGGGACCTGTAGCTATAATCAGCATATTTTCTTCTGAAAAGGGATCAGTTTTTAGAGGTAATTCATCATATAGAATCTTTGACACGAACCCTCTCCCACCAATAAAGCCATCTATCAATTCCTGGCTTAAAGGTTCCTTTGCTATAATTTTGGTGCTTAAGTTTACTCTTAATATAGTACCTGTATAGCCATATTTCATAGGTTATCGCTCTCCTTGTTTCAAAGATTTTCCATTATCAAAGCATTTCGTGGGCAGATTTCCACGCACGCACCACATGAATTGCATTTGATTGGAGCATCTAGTGATTCGTGTACATAGATTACACCAAGTGGACATTCTTCAACACAACTCATACAACCACTACACTCATTTCTATCAAGGATATAAACACCATCCTTTTCATAGATGGCTCCTGTTGGACATACTTCAGCACATATGCCGCACTGGTTACAATAATGGATTACATATGTTCCAGGCTCTGGAAACTTTCCTTCAATACTTAGGGCTGCTTTAGCAGGATTTATTTCATTGAAGTTTTCTAGAGCACACACTAGCTGACAGGCTCGGCATCCAGAACAGTTTTCGTTAATTGAATTTAATTTCATATAAAATGCTCCTTTCTCCTTTATACAACTGCAGGCTCGATGATTAGTTCTCCTTTTTTAAAACGTTCAATGCTAAGGATGTCTATAGGAAGAGAGGTTTCCTGGCCTGCGACTAATTCAGATGTTAGCTTAGCAATCATTGGTGCAAGCATAAAACCTTTACCGCAGCCATGAGATAGATAATAGCCTTCAACTTCCGGAACAGCACCAATAACAGGCTGGCCATCTGGTGATATATCGTAATGACCGGCCCACTGCCTTACTACCCTGACATTCTTAAGAATGGGCAGTTGGAAAACAATTTTCTGGGCCATTTCTTCTAAAAATGTCCAATCATGCTGATAGTTTAAGCCCTTTGGTTCATGTGGATTGCCATATCCCATGATAAACCCGCCATGGGGAACCTGCTGGCAATAAGAATTGTGATGAAAGGACATCACCAAGGGATCAAATAAACGTTCCATGGGCTCAGTAATTAGGATTTGATGTCTTTCAGGCTCAATAGGATGAGAAAGGCCAAGCATTTGCCCAATAAATTTAGAATAGGGACCAGTAGCATTTATGACTAGATTTGTTTCAATTGTTCCATTATCAGTAACTACGGCGGTTACTTTTCTTTTGCTAGAGGCTCCATTGCTATTTGTCTTTATTCCGGTAACAGTTGTATATGTGTTGATTTCTACACCAAGATTTTTTGCTGCGTGAGCATAAGCAAAGGTTGCTTTAAATGGGTTTACATGACCATCTTCCTGACAATAAAATGCTGCTACCATACCCTCCGTATTTAAGTGTGGTATCATTTCTTTTGCTTCCTTTGGAGATAGCTTCTTAGATGGTATTTCCAAGCTATTTTGAAGCTTAAGATTCTTTTCAAGCATTTGTGCTTGATCTTCTTTGTAGGTAATAAGTAAATAGCCACTTTCCCGATATTCAATATCTTCGTAATCTAATTCTTCACTTAAGTTCTTGAAAATTTGAGCACTAGCTCTAGAAATAAGACAATTTATTTTTGTACCCCATTGTTGACGAAAGCCCGCAGCACACCTGCCTGTGGAGCCACTAGTTATGTACTTTTTCTCAAGGAGCACAACATTTTTAAAGCCCTTTTTTGCTAGATTATAGGCAACAGCACATCCGATTGTCCCGCCACCTATTACTACTGCATCGGCGCTTTTACGCATCAGATTCACCACCTGCAATTGTTCCCAGCTTGATTGGTTTAACAGGAGCTCGATAGGTGGGAATGTCAATTTCTTCAACTTTCATACCTTTTTTATTTGCAATTTCTCCAGCTAGTACATTTCTGCAGGTACTTCCCTGGCATGGTCCCATGGTGCAGCGGGTATGTCTCTTTATTTCCTCGAAGGTTTGAACCCCTGTATCTATTAGCTTATGGACGTCTTCTAAAGTAACATCCTCACATCGGCAAAGGTAAGTTTTCTTATTCATCTAAAAACCCTCCAATCTTAACCCTCTTACTATGAGCACTTGGTCCTTTGGAACTGCAATAGTAATTATATTAGTGTGATTAAACTTTTTGTTATTCTGTACTTTAATAACTCTTGCAGTACCAACTTCATTTCCTTCCCGATCTAATGCAATCACATTTTTGCCCTCTACTGGAAAGGGTAAAAATTCATAAGGTAGTTTAATGGTCGCTTCTGTGACACTATAATTTTCATCAATTACAAAACATGCTAGTCCAGGACAAGCACTGACGCACACAGCACAGCCATTACATTTTTCATAATCTATTTTGGGTAGATCATTAATATCCTCAAAGGGAATTACAGCACCTTGCTTGCAACTTGTAAAACAAGGGTTACACGGAATTTCTTGAAAACACTCAAAGATAGCATAAGGCCTTCCACTTCTTCTTTCTAAGGACGGTAATGTCTTTTCTACCATTTCAACATTGATAAGACCCGTTTTCTTAAACACTATTGACACCTCCTAAACAACTAAGAGTTCTAATCCTTCTCTAATTTTAGTACCCAATATTCCTGACCTTAAACTTACAAGATCTGCCATAAATTCTTCCTTTAACGGTTTAACATTTTGGTTATATCCAAGAGATTCTGCTGCACAAAGACCTGTAATTTTCCCCTCCACCATAGCACTACTAGCCTCTTCTACACCGGATACATCTCCAGCTACATATATTCCAGGGGATGTTGTTTCCAGATACTCGTCTCTAATTGGCACATAGCCTCCAAACTGTGGGATATACTTCATCTGACATTTGCAATGGCGTAATAGATCTACTAAGGGAGATAGACCTACTGCTAGGCAAATAGTATCTACTTCAAGCTCTTTATCGGTTCCTGGTATTTGCCGCCATTTATCATCAAGCTGACATATTACTGCACCCTTGACAAAGTCTTTACCAATGGCTTCTTTAATTGTATGTGATGTTAAAATAGGTACTCCCATTCTTCTGATTTTTGAAGCGTGGACAAAATAGCCACCAACCCCAGGAGCAGCATCTATAATAGCTTCAACCTTTATGCCTGCCTGCACTAATTGATAAGATACTATTAGTCCAATGTTGCCTGCTCCCACCATAAGCACCTTGTTTCCTGGCACGACGCCATGCTGGTTCATTAATGTTTGTACAGCACCAGCACCGTATACACCTGGAAGGTCATTATTCGGGAAAGCTATCATTTTTTCAGATGCACCTGTAGCAATGATAGTTTTTTTGCTGTTTATTTTTTTGTATTTATTCTTTTCTTCAATTGAAATTAGACCATCATCATAAATAGCTAGAACAGTTGTATTAGTTTTAACTTCTATATTGTTGTGATTAATAATTGCGTCCTCTAATATGGATGCAATATCAATACCTCGAGTACCAGCATGTTCCTTTTCTGATCCGAAGAAGCGGTGGGTTTGCTT
Source organism: Desulfitibacter sp. BRH_c19 (assembly GCA_001515945.1). Classification (NCBI taxonomy): domain Bacteria; kingdom Bacillati; phylum Bacillota; class Clostridia; order Neomoorellales; family Desulfitibacteraceae; genus Desulfitibacter; species Desulfitibacter sp. BRH_c19. The sequence continues at coordinate 21,617 of LOER01000028.1, read as the reverse complement.
TACAAGTTGTCCTCCAAGGTTGCTTTCTCTATCCATTAAAAGAATATGTGCTCCTTGTTCAGCTGCTGTTAGTGCTGCACACATACCAGCAGGGCCCCCGCCTATAATTGCAATTTCAGTATTAATCAAATCTCCTCACCTCCTGGAAAACTACCCTTTCCTTCCTGCCGTTTGACAACCATATTCTCTTTGAGTTCTTCAACACATATCCGGACATTTGGCTCTCCGTTGACTTCCATCAGACAAGATGAACAATTGCCTATTGCACAAAAGAATCCTCGAGGCCTATGGTTTTTAGAGCTATGGCTAAGGACCTTAATGCCATTTGCATGCAGAGCTGCAGCAATTGGTTCTCCTTCATATCCAGTAACTTGGGTACCTTCAAAAATAAAACTTACCTCTCGTTTAGCTGGAAACTGCAGCACAGGATGTTCTAAAATCCTCAATTTGTATTCCTCCAATCTCCTTCTTTTTAACCTTATCTTTAAACTAGAGCAATTTTTATGCCAAAATATCAATAGGCTTTATAGAGGTGTTTTAATTGTGGGATTTACTTAAAAGCAAAGAGATTTTTATCAAGGAAGACTTTATGATTGGAACTAATAAATTATCTATTGCAAAATGCTTTGGCATAACAGGCGGGGAAATATAGCCAAAAGCGTTTGCAGTGTCCAAATGGACTGACAGGAATATAGTCAACTCGTTCAGCCAAAGCTGAACATTGGGAAATCAGGTGGAGTCATTCAGTGAAACTTAGTTCAGGTGCTTTTCCCTGAACTCTAGTTGAACTAATCCTGTGGGAAACTCCACCTGAATAAAGAATCCTGTTTATTGGCATGAAAGTTGCAAAATATAACAGCAATTATTTAATACTGGGAGGAATTATTAGTGGATAAAAAAATGAGACTTGGGTTGCATACCTATACTCTTCATCTATGGGGGCTTGGTCAGAACTGGGGGATAATTGCTGAACCTCGTGCAAAGGAAATAAATCTGATGCAGTTAATGGACAAGGCGGTCGAATGGGGATTACATGGTTTGCATATTACTGGCTGCGATCTTGAAAGCAAGGATGAGAATCGTTTAAAGGAAGTTCGGACGGCAGCAGAAGAGCATGGACTTTATCTTGAATATAATTTTTCCCTAAACGAGGAGTTTGACCCCAGGCTAACAGATAGTATTCGAGAGGGAATCAGCATTGCAAACATGCTTGGTGCGGACATAGGAAAAATAAGTTTAGATATTCGCCGACCCAGACCTCTTTATGGAAGTTGTTTGCATCCAATTGTAATGAGACAGCTTTGCGATGTATATGATGAAGTTAAAGCTGCACTACCATTAGTTGAAAAAACAGGAATAAAGCTTGCTTTAGAAAATCATACTGAAACGTATGCGGATGAAATTTTATGGTTGATTGATAAAATTAACCACCCATTAGTGGGAGCTTGCGTTGATACGGTTAATTCCATGGGAGTTCTTGAAGATCCAATGAGTGCAGTAGAAAAACTAGCTCCATATGCTTTTTCCAACCATTTTTGTGACCACAAGCTTGATAGAGATCAGTTTGGCATTAGATTTCATGGTGTAGCTTTAGGAGATGGTGATATTGATTGTGTAAAAGTATACAACACTATCAAGAAATTATCCCCTACTGATCGTATTACATTTGAAATTGAATGGGATATGGGTGATGATCCAATAGAGGTAGCTCGTGAGAAAGAAATGGATGCGTGTATTAGGAGTATCAAATATGCACGTGAAGTTCTAAGGATAGGGAAATAGTATATAAAAATATAGCATTTTATATTCATATAAGATATATTTGAGTTATTCCAAGATCATAAAAAACCTAACTGGAGGAGTAACTATGGCTCAGGAAAGTGTACTAAACGAAAAACTATTACTAAATATATTTAACAGAATATATCAAGGCATACTCGTTTTAAGTAGTAGCAATACCATATTAGCTATCAATTCTGAAGCAGAAAACCTCTTAAACGTTAGCCAGCATGAGGTTGTAGGTAGAAACCTCAAAAGCATATGCCCTGAGCTTGTCATTGAAGGAAGGATTATTAATGGGAATATTGATCTAATTAGTGGGACTAAGATTAATAGTAGGCTAGTTCAACCGGATAAAACATCCAAAAGAATATTATTCTTAGAATATAATCTGGAAAAAGGCGATATTGATATTTTAGAAAATGTTATTAATTCAATTGATGAAGCAGTTATGGTTTGTGATAATCAAGGGAAGCTAATAATTTACAATGAAGCTAATCAACGATTAGATGGTCTATCGAAAGAACAGGTAATTGGTAAGCATGTTACTAGTGTATATGGACTCTCAGAAGAAACAAGCTTGTTAATTCTGACGATGAAACAACGCCAACCAATTATAGATAGACAACAGAGTTATACAACATTCACAGGCAGGAGTCTGAATATTATGTGTAACACGTACCCATTATTTAAAGAAAGTAAAATAGTAGGTGCGGTTTCGATACAAAGGGATTACTCTAAAATTAAAGAACTCTCAGATAAAATCATAGAATTGCAAGAGCAACTTTTTGAAAGTAGTAAAAAGACTTTCAAAGCAGGTTCGAAAAAGTCTGCTAAATATGTATTTAATGATATTGTTGGAAATAGTGCTATTCTTAAACAAACTATAACCTTAGCAAAAAGAGTCGCTAACACAAATTCTCCAATCCTAATTTATGGAGAAACTGGAACAGGAAAAGAACTTTTTGCACAAAGTGTTCATAATTATAGCAAACGAGCATCGGAACCATTTATAGCAATTAATTGTGCAGCTATTCCCGAAAATCTTCTTGAGGGAATACTTTTTGGAACGGTAAAGGGGGCATATACTGGAGCTGTTGATCGCCCAGGTCTTTTTGAGCAGGCAAGAGATGGCACCTTGCTTTTGGACGAAATAAATTCTATGGGTCTAGGGTTGCAGGCAAAGCTATTGAGGGTTTTGCAAGAAGGAGCTATACGTAGAGTTGGAGCAGCAGATGAAGTTCTCGTGGATGTAAGGGTTATAACTAATGTTAATATTGAACCCACATTGGCTATTGAAAAACAACTATTGAGAGAGGATCTGTTTTACCGACTAGGGGTGGTGTATTTAAAGGTTCCATCTCTTAGATATAGAAAAGAAGACATACCTATTTTAGTAAAGGGCTTTATAGCAGGATACAATAAAACGCTTAATAAAAAGATTAAAGATATATCACCTAGAGTAATGGAATTGTTTTTAGATTATTCATGGCCTGGTAATGTGAGAGAGTTACAGCATGCTATTGAATCTGCCATGAATATTATGCATGAAGACGAGGAAATTATAGCGCTTGAACATCTACCTCATCACATGGAGAGCAAATTAGATAATGGATACCATGAAAAAGACAGTTTACAAGGAATACTTGAGGAAATAACTTTATTAGAAACAATGGGGAAACTAGAAAAAGAAGTACTACTAAAAGCGTTAGAAAGAAATAATTGGAACGTTTCACGTACTGCAAAACAGTTGAATATTAAAAGGCAAAGTCTACAATATCGCATAAAGAAGTACGAAATAAAATAGTAAATTTTTTTACTTACAAGTGACAAAAAAACATACTATGCAAAAATGGTATGCGGTATAGTGAAAAATTATTTTGCAGGGTTATTTGATAATAGAGAGATAAATTGTGGCATGGTAATTGCTTTAAAATAAGTTATTGTAAAATTTAGAATACAAATATACTTTCAACAAACTATCCATCATAAGTTATTATTTTAAATTTTACATTATATCAGGGGGAAATTAAGTGAGTATTCATCAGAGACCAGAGCTTGAAATGTATAGGAAAATCCTAAATGAAATTCTTGAAGGTGTGGTTATTTACGAAAACTCGGGATTAATCACTTGGTGTAATCAGAGAGCTGCTTCAATTTTTGCAGAAAAGACGCAGAATTTAATAGGTGACAATATAAAGAGCTACTTATCAGAAGATTTAATTAACAATACCATTTTTGATTATTTTAATGTACAGATAGGCGGCGATATCAAGAAAGACTACCAAGTAAAAAAGAAGGTTTTAGAATCAGGGACTAAACACGTTATTTTTATTAAAGATCCTTTAAAGGTCCAAACTAGCAATAATCAAGAAATAACCAGTATGCCCGTACGAAAGGCAATTCATAATTTTGAAGATATTATTGGATATAACCAAAAGATTTGTGACATTAAAATATTGGCCAAAAGGGCAGCAAATACATCATCCCCGGTATTGATATATGGGGAGACTGGAACAGGAAAGGAACTATTTGCCCAAAGCATTCATAATTCAAGCAATAGGTCTAAGAAACTATTTGTTGCCATTAATTGTGCTGCAATTCCAGAAAATCTATTAGAGGGTATTTTGTTTGGAACTGTAAAAGGCGCTTATACTGAAGCAATAGATAGACCAGGGTTGTTTGAACAGGCAAGTGAAGGGACACTTTTTTTGGACGAGATTAACTCAATGCCTTTATTGCTACAAGCTAAATTATTACGTGTCCTTCAAGAAAGGAAAATACGTAGAGTGGGCGGCATGGCTGATATTGAGGTGAATCCTAGAATTATAAGTAGTTTAAATGTGAAGCCACTTGATGCAATAGAGAAGGGTTTTATCAGAAATGATTTGTTTTATAGATTAGGAGTTGTCTGTTTAGGAATACCTCCATTAAGAGAGAGAATTGATGACTTGGAATATTTGATAGGATATTTTATGAAAAAAGTCAGCAAAAAGTTGCATAGAGGAAGTTATAGTATATCCTATGATTTGCTAAAGGTATTTGAAGGCTACCATTGGCCAGGGAATGTGCGTCAATTAGAACATGCAATAGAGTGTTCTATTACTTTAATCGGTGATATTGAAACTGAAATAAATATAGAGCATATTCCTGAATATATGAAAGTGACCTCCACAATTTCAGAGAGTCCTTTATCAAAAAGAAATAATTTTAATCCACTACAAAGTGAGATTGAGAAGGTGGAGAAGAATCAAATAATAGCAATATTAGAGAACACAGATGGAAATGTCTCCCATGCGGCAAAGGTTATGAATATTAGCAGACAAAGCTTACATTATCGTATGAAAAAGTATCAAATAAGGGTTTCAAGATAAACCTTAAACAATAAATCCAGTTTGACAAAATAGAGGGGGAAGTTATTCAAATGCGAAGCAATTCCATAATTAATAACACTATTCAATTTAAAACCTTTTCTAAGGAACAATGCGATACACTTCATTATGCTACCCTTGAAGTATTATCAGATACAGGTGTAATTGTTCAGGAGAAAAGATCACTTGATTTATTAAAGAAAGCAGGAGCTTTTGTAAATGGAAATCGAGTAAGGATTCCAGCCTCACTTGTGGAAAAATCTATTTCAAGCGCACCTTCAAGTGTTCTATTATATGATCGAAATGGGAATATAAAAATGAAACTAGAAGGAGAAAATTTCTATTTTGGACCAGGGCCTTCCACTACATATACTATGGACCCATATACTAGCGAAAGGCGTTATCCCAAAAAACAAGATACTAGAAACGCCGCTAAAATTATAGATGCTTTGGATAATATAGATTTTGCCATGGATTTTGGAACTATAAAGGATGTTCCCACAGAACTTGCCGATATTCATTTATTACAGGCCTTACTTGAAAATACTACCAAACCAATTATTCATTGGGGCTTTAATGCAATAAACCTTGAGACAATAGTAGATATGTGCGTAACGATTTCTGGAGATCTTGAGGAGCTACAAAAGTATCCATTTATTTCTTTGTTTTCTACATCCAATACCCCATTACAACATTCAGTAGAAGCTATTGAAAAGCTAATATTTACGGCTGAAAAAAATTTACCGGCTATTTACGTGTCAGCACCAATGGCAGGGGGAACTTCTCCGGTTACATTAGCTGGAACAGTAATTATAGCATTAGCAGAATGCTTAAGCGGACTAGTTATTCATCAGCTTGTAAAAGAAGGAGCGCCATTTGTTATGGGTGGGGTTCCTGCACCTACAGACATGCACACCATGGTGATGAGCTATGGCAATCCAGAATTTAATTTAATGCATGCTGCTTTTGCAGAAATGGCTCATTATTATAAGATTCCAATGTGGGGAACAGCAGGTTGTAGCGATTCTAAAAAGCTTGATGAACAGTCAGCCATTGAAGCTACAGCCTCCATTATGATGTCTGCAATGAGTGGGGCTAATCTTATTCATGATGTTGGATATCTTGAAGGGGGTTCTACTAGTAGCGTTGGACAACTGGTAATGTGTGACGAGATTATTGGATTTGTTAAGAGGATGATTAGAGGTGTGGAAATAAATGAAGTTACTTTAGCATTGGATGTGATTAAAAGGGTAGGTCCTGCGGGTCATTTTGTTACAGATGACCATACCTTTGAGAATTTTAAAAGAGAGCTTTGGAAACCACAGATATTGGACAAAAACCAATATCAGATATGGCTTAATAAGGGAGGAACAACGTGTGGAGAAAGATCTATAGAAAAAGCTAAAAATATTCTAGAAAATCATGTTTCAGAGACTTTGTCAGAAAAGACAAGGGTAAAAATAGACAGCATAGTAAAAAACGCATAATGACTTCTAGTATTATTTACGCAATATTTAGACATTACCGAAAACTTTTGAAAGGAGGGATAATCTAATAACAGTAGTAATTCAGAATAAAAAATAGGTAGGAGGTTTTTGAATGGATAAGTTTTTTGGAAAGATTGATAAGACCATCTTTTTGGGGTCAGCAATTATTTGTCTAGCTTTTGTTGCAATAGCTTCAAGTAATCCAGCAGTTGTATCAGATGTGTTTAATAAAATGTTTTCCTTCTTCATTGATAATTTTGGCTGGACATACCTTCTTGCAGCATCTGCATTTGTAATTTTCTGTTTGTTCTTGGCATTCAGTAAATATGGAAATATAAAACTATCAAAAGATGATGAAAAACCCGAATTTAGTACTACTGCTTGGTTTTCTATGCTATTTGCAGCTGGTATGGGTGTAGGCTTAGTTTTCTGGGGAGCTGCGGAACCAATATACCATTTTGCAGGTGCACCTTTAAGCGAATCAAGTAGTGTCGCAGCAGCATCAGAGGCTATGACATATACATTCTTTCATTGGGGATTACATGCATGGGCAATATATGGTGTTGTTGCCCTTGGGTTAGCATATTTTCAGTTTCGTAGGGGTTTACCAGGACTAATTAGCTCGTGCTTTTACCCAATACTTGGTGCAGAAGGTATAAAAGGTCCAATCGGAAAATCCATAGATACATTTACTGTTGTAATGGCTCTATTTGGAGTCGCTACTTCTTTGGGATTAGGAGCTATGCAGGTTACTACTGGAATGAATATTGTATTTGGTGTTCCAAATACCATTACAGTTTCAATTGTATTTGTAGCCATAGTAACGGCATTATTTACTATCTCAGCGGTAACAGGTATCAATAAAGGTATAAAATGGCTCAGTAATATAAACATGGTAATGGTTATTGGTTTAATGGTTATTGTTCTATTTTTAGGACCGACAAGATATATTTTAAACTTCTTTACTGAATCATTAGGACAATACCTTCAGAATATAGTTTGGATGAGCTTTTTCGTTGATACCCAGGGTGCGGTAGCAGAACGTACAGGGTACGGATGGGTTGGTGCCTGGACCATATTTTACTGGGCATGGTGGATTACCTGGACTCCTTTTGTGGGGAGTTTTATCGCCAGGATTTCTAAAGGAAGAACTATTAGGGAATTTATTATTGGGATCCTTGTAGCTCCATCACTTCTAAGCTTTATATGGTTTAGTATAATTGGTGGAACAGCCATTTATTATGAGAGATTTGGTGCTGGAGGAATTGCTGATGCTACATTTGCCGATGTGACTACTGCTATATTTGTAATGTTTAATCATCTGCCAGTAACAGGGTTGCTATCAACAGTTGCAATGATGGTGGTAACAATTTTCTTTATTACATCTGCTGACTCTGCTACGCTTGTTGTAAGTATGATGACCTCTGGTGGGGAATTAGAGCCAAAGACAAGCTTAAGGATATTCTGGGGAGTTATAGCTGGAGCTATTGCTTCAATGCTTATCTTAACTGGAGGATTAAGCTCTGTTCAGACGATTTCTTTCGCATTTGCTTTCCCATTTACTATTATTATGATATTTATGATGTATACACTAGTTAAAGCATTACATGAGGAAGTAGGGATTGTACAGTCGCCAGCTAGTAAAAAGGTTAGTACTAGCGATGCCCGTACTATGTAATATAATAATATTGCTATGATATCAAGCTTGTAACATTGAAAAAGTACTTTGATAGTACTATCCAGATGAAGAATAGAATAATATAATATGACGAAAGGAACCAAATAATGGTTCCTTTCGTCTATGTCAGGGAACGTTTAAATCATAAAATAGAAAAACAACCATATATCAAGGAGGAATATTTTACGTGCACAGAAAAGGAAAACTCTATGTATGGGCAATCTGCATGCTTCTCCTTTTCGCCATTACGGCGGGTTGTGTTGGGAGATCTGAACAATTGGAGCAAGAGCCTGTAGAACAAAAGGTTGCTACTTCGCAGTTGGTTTTGACCATGGATTACCATGACCTCGATGCCTTCAAGGAGGATCGCATGAAGCACCCTGAAAAGCATGATTCCCTTTGTCTGGTGGCAGTAGGGGACATCATGCTTTCCCGATATGTGGCTCAAAAGATAAAAGAGCACGATGATCCCGGCTATCCATTTGCTGAGATTGAGTGGTTCTTGCAAAGTGGGGATATTACCTTCGGCAACCTAGAGGGCCCAGTTACTCCAGGGCGGGAAATAAAGATACCCGAGATGGTTTTGCGGGCGAACCCATCTGTGGCTCCTGCTCTTAAAGAGGCGGGTTTTAACATCCTGTCGTTAGCCAACAATCACATCCCGGATTTCGGTGTTCAGGGAATACTGGACACTATAAAGTATCTAGACAGGGCAGAGATAAATTATGCCGGTGCCGGTAGAAATGAGGAGGAAGCCTTTGCCCCCCAGTATATGGAGGTGAAGGGTGTAAGACTAGCCTTTTTGGCTTTCAACGATCCGTCGGTGGTGCCGGATTCCTATAGTGCAGGTGACGGCCCGGGCACAGCTGTCTTGGAACCTGAAAAAATAAGAGCTGCCGTCAGAGAGGCAACTGCCAATGCTGATTTCATAGTGGTTTCCCTGCACGCTGGTACCGAGTATGTTTATGAACCAGACGATACACAGGTGCACTTTGCTCACCTGGCCATAGACGCCGGGGCAGACCTGGTGTTTGGCAGTCACCCCCATGTGGTGCAAAAGGTTGAGCAGTACCAAGGAAAGTACATTTTTTATAGTCTGGGTAACTTTATTTTTGATCAGTTGTGGTCACAGGATACTCGGGGGGGTGTGGCTGCTAAGATATGTATTAATGAAAATAGTGTGGAGAAAATAGAATTCTTGCCTGTGTATATAAACGATGATGCACGCCCCGTTGCTTTAAGGGGCCAAGAGGGTAAGATGCTGATAGAAAAACTTGGACTGGAAATGGATATGACCGTTGTTCCAGCGTGGGATAATGAAAGAAAAGCCTTCGCCGCAAGGGAACAATATGTATATCAGGTCAGAAGGAAGAGGAAGATAGCAGCGTTACCTTTTCATTTTCAGGTTGGAAAAAGGTAGTTTTAAACCGGTGTGGCAATCCTCAAGTCTGGATCATCCCAACTACTGGGCTACCCTTATTGACTTAAATAATAATGGTGAAAACGAATTATTGGTTACTGAAGGCAGTTACTCTAACTCCAGAACGAGAGAGATTACCTTATGGAAATGGAACGGATGGGGTTTTTCTCGCATTACATTAGATGGGAGTGGATAATAATATTCACCCCCAGCTCTGTTTTGAAAACTCATAAACTAGCAATCGCAATTTGGCGCAGTACCCTTTATCATCCCTATCAGGATTGCATAAGCACATCCAACACCTGGGTTTACGCTAAGAGCTTCTTGGGGACAATTCTTTACACATGCACTACACTCCATACAGCTATCCTTATGTTTAATATTAATCTTTTTATCTACAATTGATAAAACATTGTGGGGACAGACATTCAAACACATACCACAACCATTACATAGTTTAGGGTCGAACTTCAAGGTGGATACATTTTTTATATATTGTAAGCTCATTTATTTCAGCTCCTATCTCTTTAAAATACCAAAGTTAAATATTCACTAGCTAGGGCACCTATGCCTACAAATGATGAAATAATCATTATGGGAAGTCCAACTCGCATTTCTTTTTCTACTCCTGATTGGGACGTATAGGTAGAACAACCAGTAAAATTCAAACTAAGAAATGCAGTTACTGGTGGTAGCAATAAGTATAAGCCTAAGGCTTCTCTAAAAGAAAATTTGCTTCCAAATACAGGGAAGAAGGTTGTGAATATGAAAACCCATACTAAGCCAACTATCCACCCTTTAATTGCAAAAGCGCGAAAGGGAATATAGGGTAAAAGCAAAGGAGTAACTGCAGCACCTGCAAGTATCGCACCTATAAAAGCAAACACAAATCCTACACCATGTATCCATAGTGTTTCTGATGCAGAGAAATAGGAGGCTATAATTGTTGCTAGTATCACAGCTGCTGTTACAGCCGTCATTGGCTTTAAGCTGCTCATCAGTTCAACTGGAATTAATACAAGGCGATCCTTAAATGTGAAATTAACCTTTCGCATGTTGGGTGTTGCCTTATTATTTGCAGCAATAAATTCAGGTATATCAGAAGCTCTTACTGGGCCGTAAATAATTTTAAAACCTGTTTCCTTGGTAACCAGGTGGGCTGATACTCCTGGAGCACCAAGTTGGGGCAAAATTAATTTATTATGTGAAATGATACCATGTAGATGAGTATTGTTTATCTGGCGGACTAGTTCTTCAGTACCAAAGGTACCTTTGCCTGCCGCACACCAAACATTAATTCCATTGGTGTCTAAAACTAATATCCAAGCATTAATACTAGATAGTTCTTTACGCAGACTATCAAAGGTTAACTTATAGTTTGCTGTAACCAAAACTGGACTACTTGAATCAGGCTTACCTACGGCATAAAGACCAGGCCTAATTTTATAATCCATTCGATTAATCTTGAAACGTACCTTCCGTGTGTCTCCTATGTCAGTTTTGGATAGAGTAGTTGCTACTATTGGGATAGAACCTACATCCGTAGGAATTTCACCGTTTTTTGGTATATCATAATACTTAGTTTTATCACAACAAGAACTGTTAGATCCACAACAGTCAGGAATACATGATTTTATATCCACCTTTTTATTCCTCCTCCAGAAGCTTTAATAAATTACTATTATTAGTTAGCCAATTTTGAATATTGTCAGTAAGACTATAGTAGGCCCAAACCCAATCTGTTCTACGGCTAATGAGATTGCATTCAGTAAGAATTTTCAAATGATAGGATATTTTTGGTTGGCTCATATTAAGAGATGAAGCTATTTCACATACACATAATTCACCATTTCTTAATAGATATATTATTTTTAAACGAATTGGATCCGAAAGTATCTTGAAATTATTTGCAAAAGTTTCAATTTCGGTTAGTTTATCATTGGGAATTGCCGAGGCGATTTCAAAGCATGAAGTTTTAGTCGTCACTAAATCAACCTCCTTTGATTTATTACATAAAATTGGCTTGATATTATTTTAGCTCTAATTTAATCTTAAATCAATACCTAAAAATAAAAAAGAACCTCTTGTTCAAAAGAATAAGAGGTTCAAGCCATCTGGAGTTATTCCAATCAAAAAGTATTTTTAATGTACACACTCACCATCTATGTTTTGTGCAACTAGATGTTGTAAACCACCATGGTGCTTTGCCATTTGAGCTACTTTAAGTCCACCCTTTTCGGTGGCTATGTTTGATACCTTGTTTTCAGCTAGGGCTGGTGCAGAAAGATAAAATATACCTAAGGATAAGGCTACTATAGCAATCATTTTTTTCATGTTTTTCCTCCTTTGCTTGTTTCTCTACTATAAGATAAACAAAATTTGTGACAACAGTTTGATGAAAATTTGGATATTTGGTGAACAATTGATGTAATATGCGGAGGAAGAAGGAATTAGAGAAATTAGCTATTGTGAAAAGCATTGTGGAAGCTCATGGTGGCTAAAAAAGTAGCCCGAGCATAAAACTCCGCAGCTACTCTATGGGTTAAGATAATAATACGATTATACCAACTCCTATTAATAGAGAGGTATCACTTATCTTATCTAGATTTTTAATTACATCAAAGTTAATTTTTAAAAAGGGTATTAACAAACATGCTGCACACAAAAAATAAAGTATATTTGTTAACTCACTAGAAGCATAATGTGAAGATAATTTGCTTAAAGAATATAGAGCGGTAAAGCTTGAAAATGCCAGCTTCCACTTTATATTAAGGTATGCTTTGTTGGTAAACCTTAAAATAGCTAAGATGATCATTGTCCAACCTATATAATGAATAGGTATCAAAATTCTTCACCCCCAGTTGCTATACTCTATTAATAGTTTATGAGTTTAGCTTATCAAGAGTGAATTTTTAAATATATTTGAGTTATTATATATGTAACCATAAATTATATAGACAATAATCAGCACCTAAGACAAAAAGTCTTAGGTGCCATTTTTATACTTGCTGAGGTTTATCCGTTTACCTGCCAAAAAGTCCCACTATGGCATCTAAGATGCTTTCTTTACCAGTAAGTTTACCCCCCATGGTTCCAGTATAAATTAAAGTCAAAATCCCACCAATTCCTGTTAGAAAATATATCTGACTTAAGCTAGTATTTTTCCATAAATCACTTTTGAATTTGAATCTAATATACAAGAAAAGTGTCCAAAAGGTCAGAGAAAAAACAGTAAACATTATTTTTCTCCAAACCGATGGGGAAAAAAGAAGTGAACCAGAGGGCCAGATTAACCACCCCACAATGGCTGAAAAAATTAGTGATAAGACTCCGAACATAGCAGCGAAAAATGCAACAGCCTCTAATTGTTTGTGTAGCGTTGAGTCTTGTTTACGAGTAATAAAGGCTCCAATTAAGGCTAAGGAGGCCAATACTAGAGCCCCTGTGTGAAACTCTGCTCCAAGACTATGTAAGGACACAGCTAATCTATTTACCATTTCGCCTACCTCCCTTTCTACTCATAAAATAAAGAGGCCCCAGAATAATTCCCAATATAAGCACACTACCTCCAACAGTAGTCGCTATAAAGGTAGGATAACTACCATCCTTAGTCTCATGACTTACAGAGGACTTGCCTAGATACTCTTCTGAATGGCAAGATAAGCAGTTTGTCCCATCTAAGATACCCCCTTGGCCCGGGTGGTATTTACTTGTCAGGAATTCCCAGGATACTTGACCAGGATAGTATAATGGAATTGTTGTAGCTTCAATCTGATCCCAATTAGGTGTCTCTCCGTCAAATCTTATAGCAGTTACATCTGCATCAATTCCCAGGCCTAGGGTTTTACGTGATGATATATAGTGCCATCGGCTCCCACTTGCATTTTTGTGGACGGCATAACCTATGTTGTAATTTTGACCTGGCACAAGGGCTATGTCATCCTCTGGATATCCAGTATCTAAGAGCCTTTTTAATTCCAGACTCCATTGGCCGTCTTCCCACTTTGAATTTGAAGTAATAGTAGCACGACTTTCATCAGGGGTTCTTAGAAGTCGACGGGGAATAACATCACCCTCCTGCCAGTCTAATTCGGGGTCAAATTCTACAGCGATATCTTCTGATATATAGAAGTAATCATCCTGAGTTAGTCGATGATTTGAAACATCATCCCAATCTAGAGCTGTAAAACCTACTATATCAGGATCAAACATATAGGCAGGTTGTTCATTATCACTATTCCAGTTTGTTGTGTAGGGGCCTTTTCCTCCGTCACTATTCCTATATTCTAAAACCCATTGATCATCAGAGTATCCAATGGGGTCAGAACGATGAGCACGCCAATGCCAGAAGTCTAAAAAAATACCAAGTTCTCTAAGTTTGGAAAGTTCCTCTTCAGATTTTATTTTTGACCAATGAGGACTGCTCCTGGTCTCATTGATATATTTACGTATATCAGCCTTATCAGCAAGAAGAGGAACATCAGCTATTTCCTCCTCGGTAGCCATTGTACTCGTAAAACGTAAGCCTTCATGACAGGTTACGTAGCAGCCCAGAGTTTCAAAATCTTTGACATTGCCCTTATCGACTAAAAATGACAATCTGTCTTCATAAAAACCGTCTTCCCTTGGACCGTAAGCTGATCCTCCGTGAGCAACCCATTTACCATCTTGAAAAGTGAGATAATCATGGTAAATTCCTTCTTCAGCAGGCCAGTTAAACTGAAAAAACATATATTGATCGTTAAAAGCAGCTTTTACTTTCAATTCAGTATTTAGCTCATCGGGTATTACTCTTGCCTGTGAATAATCCACATCGCTAAAGTTGTAATACGATTCCCTATCTTGTGCTACTAGAGGAAAGGATACAAAGATAAATACTATGTAGGTAAAAATAACTAGTAAAAATCTTGTGCTGGTTTTCAAGATTAGTACCACTCCATTCTAAAGTTTTTAAGAGGGATTTTGCCCAGAAAATGTACGTTCATTCTTTGGCATAAATTAAATCATAGTACTGTTTAACCATTCTGTCTGATGAAAAATTATAGTGGGACATCTCAATACTTGATTTCATCATCTTACTCCAACGGTTTTTACTGTTATAAAATACTGGGATAATCTCATCATATATTACAGAGTACAAAGCCCGTAGATCATGTTCATCTTGATTACTGTAGTCTATTTCATCATGTAATACATCATCAAGGAGCCATCCATTTACTGCATGATGGGGACCCTCTGCTACCCAACCGTCTATTACACTAACATTCAGAACTCCATTCATTGCAGCTTTCATTCCAGAAGTACCGCTTGCTTCTAAGGGTCTGACAGGATTGTTAAGCCACACATCACTACCTTGGACCATTAATTCTGCAATGCCCATATTATAGTTTTCTAAAAAGACTATCCTGTCCTCGTACTTTTTATCCATTTGTACAAGACGTTGGATAATATCTTTTCCAAGAGTGTCATTTGGATGTGCCTTGCCGGAAAAAATTAGTTGTATTTTTCCTGCCTCTAATAGGCCATCAAGAGCATTAGTGTCCCGGAAAATTAGTTCACTTCTTTTATAGGGCGCAGCCCTTCTAGCAAAGCTTATAGTAAGTCTATCTAGCTCCATATTTGCACCAGTAGTCTCTTTAACATAATCTAACAATTTCTTCTTTAAAATCATATGAGGTTTCCAAAGGTCTTCGCCTTTTTCCCAGGCATTACGAATTTCTGAACTTTGCCAGGTGGGTGGATGAACTCCATTTGTAATCGAGATAATCTCGGCAGAACTATCCACATGTTTCCACATTTTCCGAGCTGTGCGTCCATGGAGCTTTGATACACCATTTGCTATTGATGAAAGTCGAAGTGCTGCAACAGTCATATTAAAAGGATTACCGCCAAGTTCACTCATCTGCTCGTATGTAAGTCCATTATATGCCTCCATATGCTGCAGCAAGTCATGAGCATGGACCTCATTGCCTGCTTCAACAGGGGTATGGGTTGTAAAAACAATCTCCTCGCGACTCTTATTCCATGCATCGTGAAAAGACATTCCATCATTCATCTTTTCTCTTATTAATTCTAGACCTGCAAATACAGCATGCCCTTCATTAAAATGATATATATCTATCTCTATGCCAAGGGCTCTAAGTGCTCTTAGGCCCCCTATTCCAAGAACTATTTCCTGAGCAACCCTATCCTGATCCACGCCACCATAGAGTTTGCTTGTTATCCAGCTATGTTCTTCATTACCTTCAAAGTTTGTATCAAGGAGATATAATGGGACATTTCCGTACACATCAACCATCATTATTTTACAAGTAACATCCATACCACGAACTCTGACCTGTACAGATTTACCTGTATCCTTTACTGTAGGAAACTCATGATTCGGATAAAGATCGTAGGGTCTTCCATCATCACCAATTAATTGTGTTGTGTAATCCTTCTTCCAGAGAATACCTACACCTACAAGGGGAACTCCAACATCCTTAGCAGATTTCAAATGATCTCCCGCAAGGATTCCCAAGCCACCTGCATATATAGGTAATTCTTTATTCAAACCAAACTCCATACAAAAATATGCTACTTTTGGTAATTGTTTATGTTGTGGCATAATATTATCGGTAAAATCATTACCGATTTTCACCTCCTGTCATAAGGGTAGTATCTATTTAATGATTTGGGTTCAAAGAAAACTAAGTTTCACTCTATATTCTTTTAAATAAATGGTAAGTTTATTCTTAAAAACTGAGGTATTATAATTATGTTAAATATAGACTAAGCTAATTTATATTTTTTGTCGAAATTAACATATCTTTGTAACATTAAGGTGCGTGTAAAGGATATTACAACAAAAGGTCGTAGTATATTATAGGACGCTTTTACTAGGTGTAATAGGACTAAAGTCCAATACTATATGGGTTGGGGGTTTATGCAATGGCTAATTCATTGCAGCAAATAGAAGCAGAAATTAAAAGGGATGTTACAAGACTACATAAAACAGTAATTGGTAAGGGACCTGGACACACTTCCATCCATATATCCGATAATGTCTTAACGGTTATATTTCAAAATTCTCTATCTTCTGTGGAAATTTCCATGTTGCAAGTGCCTGAGGGTTATAAAAAGATTAACGAGATTAGAAATGACCTTTTAAATGCTAATAGCCACAACTTAGTTGCTATATTGAAAAGATGGATTAATACTGATGTTCAAAAGATAACATCCGTTGTAATACCTGAAACGGCAGAAGTCTATCTATTTATAATATTTAAGGACAAGGTTGATGCTAATATTGATAACAGGTATTAGTTATATTTAAATATAACGGGATAGCTCCTAAAATGGGTGGTCCTGCTGTATAGACTGCTAAAGACTAGCAGGTGGATTTATTATTATCCCAATGCCAGTCTTAACCAGTTCATTGGAAACATAAGTTTTCTTTGGGCTGGTTTTTTCATTTTTTAAGAAAGGTCGTGATAAGGCAGAGCTTTCGGAGTTAAGAATGCTTAAAATGAGGAAGTTTTTAAAATTCACATGTAAAGGAGGTATGAAATGACTAATAGAACAAAACTGCCGGGTAGAATAATTATAGTGTACCTATTAATGCTAGTATTTTTTTGCTCTACTGGTCTGGCTGGAAAACCTTTAGATATCCAAGACCATTGGGCAGAGAAGGAGATTAGCCAATGGATGGACAAGGGTCTAATCACAGGATATTCAGATGAATCATTTAAACCCAATGATTCCATTACCAGGGCAGAATTCATGGCCCTTATAAACAGAGCTTATGGATTTACTAAAAAAGCAGATATAATTTTTTCAGATATAGATGAAAATAACTGGTTTTATGATGATGCTTCTAAAGCAGTAGCAGCAGGGTATATCACAGGATATAGTGATGTAACTTTAAGGCCAAATAATGATGTAAGCAGGCAAGAAGTTGCCGTAATCCTTTCGCGTCTTTTGAAAATGTCGCAAGTCAATAATAAGAGTGCTATAGAAAAATTTAGTGACTTTAGCAGTATACCTGCTTGGAGTAAAGAAGCAGTAAACTCTGTTGTTGTAAAGGGCTATATAGGAGGATATCCAGATGGTAACTACCGCCCAGGTAATTCAACAACAAGAGCAGAAACTGTAACTATCTTAGCAAGAGTAGTTGGTGAACTATATAACTCCTCTGGTAGTTATGGTTTAGCAGAGGACAAGCTTATAATACCAGGCAATGTGACAATTAATACAACAGATATCCTACTAGAAAATATTACGATTGAGGGCAATCTGTATTTAACAGCAGGAATAGGTGACGGTAATGTAATTTTAAATAATGTCACAGTAAAAGGCACTACAGTTATTAGTGGTGGTGGAGAAAACAGTATTACTTTAGACCATTGTTCGTTAAATGAAGTTATTGTTAAAAGAGAAGATGACAAGGTAAGAATAGTCGCCCAGGGTAACACAAATATACAGATAGTACGAGTAAAATCAGGATCAACAATAGATACATCAGCAATTACCGATGAAGCTAATGGTGTTGTTACCATTTTTATAAATACAGATGAAGAAGTTGAACTAATAGGGAAATTTGGAACAGTAATTATTGAAGGAGAAGGGGCTAACGTATCCTTAATAAATGCAACAGTAGAAAAGATGGTAATTAATGCACCTACAACAGTAACTGGACATGGCAAAATTGAAAACGCATTTGTTAATGTTAACGGTTGCTCTTTTGAAAAGAAACCAGAAAATCTCTTTTTGGCTGATGGCGTAGCAGTAGACATAATTGTAGATCCAGTTGAACCAACCGTAAAACCTGATAAAGGGGGCGGAGGCGGAGGGCCTAGTCAGCCACCATCTACAATATCTTTGGACAGAATAAATCATCAAGAAATGTTCATTGGACAAGTCATTGATATAAGTGTATCTACTGATGCTACTAGGATTACTGCAACTTCTGATAATACAGAAGTGCTAACTGTAGAAGTAGTAGGTAAAAAACTCGTTCTTACAACAAAGAAACTAGGTGCTGTAAGAATCACGGTAACAGGGAGCAAAAGCGGCTATAACGATAGGATAAGAACATTTACTGTATTGGTGAAAGAACCTACGCCTCCAGGTGTTGCATTAAGTGCTATTAACGCTACTAACGGCACAGTAACAGTAACTTTTAATAAACCACCTGCTCCTCCACCAACAGTTGATGACTTTACAATTACCAAGTCCATTAATGGTGGACAAGCAGTAGATGTTAGTGTTACAGATGTTTTGTGGAACCAAAAACAAATACAGGCCACTCTAACAATACCGTTAGTTGCTAAAACGTCTGAAGAGCAAAGTGTAGTTATTAGTGCAAGATACAAAAATACAGATTTTATTAGTGCTGGTTATTTTATAGTTAGTGCCTTACCTTCATGGACAACAATCTCTAATACACTTGAGGCTACTTTTGAGGTGCAAGAACAAAATTAAACCTTGTACTTTTTTAGAAGATAGTAGATGAGTTGTCGGTTATCTAAGAAGAACCAATGTTGACTTTAGAGGGGGTGGGCCATCGGGGTGAAGAGAGGTTAAAGGTAAGAAAGATACACGTACATATGAAAAAGGCAAACCTACCGAAAGATAGGGACGCAAAGCTATAGGGCCTTTCTTTAAAAGAATGGTAGCCTGGCCGCCGATTAGTTAAGGGGAAACTAAAATTAATTAATTGGGGGATTTAATAGTGAAAATTAGAAGAATTTCGTTAGTAATGGTAATTGCGGTTGCACTAGTTTTGATGATGTCTGGAATGGCAATGGCGGAAGCTTCTGTTGGCAGTACAGCGATTTCTAATGAATTGAATGCAACTTTTCAAGTAGAAGGCTTAGAAAAAGGCGTGGTAGCAGAAGAGTTTACTGTAGTTAATAGAAGTGATATTAATTTAAAAGGATATTCAGTAGGGCTTAAGCTAGTAAATGCAACATCTGCTGATTTAAATGAAATAACAGTAGAACTATATAGTGGTGATAAACTATTAGTAACTAATACATCTACTGGACTAATTAGTAGTTTAGGAAGCCAAGTACAATACACATCACCTTTTAATATATTTGCAGAGTATGACGGTTATGTAGAAGGGTATTGGACGACTGGTGAGTGGGCTGGGTCAAAGCTAGTTGTACCTACCAAAGCAGTGATTACTGTTACTTATATGGATGGAACTGTAGCAACTGCTATGAATTCAAATTTAACTGGCGATTTAAATAGCATAATGCCAAATGTAGATGTAACCCCAGGTCCATTTGCAGTAGCAAGCAATGATGATCAGAATTACTATGGTTATGCAGTAGACTTTAGTTTAGTAGAAGCAAAACCAATTGATGTAGATGCAATAGAGGTCAAGTTAGTAAGTTCAGATGGAACAGTTCTAATCACTAATACTGCAAATTCAAAATTTTTAACTGAACTGTCTGATGTAGACCATACTTCTCCATTTAATGTATTTGGAGACTTTGCTGACGGCAATTATACAGAAGAATATTGGGATTTAGGTGCTTGGAATAGGGCTGTATCACATTTAGTAGTTCCAGCTAAAGCCGTTATTACTGTAACCTTTGTTAATGGAGAGGTTGTCGTGGCTGAGAATAATAACCTTACAGGAGATTCTGCATCCATAGTCCCAGACGAGCTTATTACTCTATCATGGGATTATTCTGATGGTCAAACAGTAGCTGTAGATGAAGAGTTTTCTGTTTCAGTTACAGCTACAAGTGATTATGTAATTGATAATGTACTCTTTATAGTTGAAATAAATGATGTTAATGGTAGTGGTTTTACAGCCGTTGGGACTGATAATCAGAATCTTGGCTACGATGAGGATGGAGGATTCTGGTTCTGGGGTCCGAGTGGTGGTTTTACCTTTAATTCCGAAGACCCAGTAACTAGCACATTTGATATAACTACAATTCCTGGAGCGGAATTACAAGTTAAAGTCTATGCGGTACAATTACCTTAGTAGGTTCTTATAGCCCGGAACTTCGATGCTTTTTTAGATAGTGGTTAGGGCAACTGAATAATCACAGAGGGTCTGAGGGGACAGGCCCTCTGTTTTTTTAGTAATTGATCTCTTTTGTGGCGTTATATGATGATTCACAGATAATTTCAAGGTTATTTAGGGAGTAGTTCATATTTGTACTCCTTTTTTATATGTAGTGTTCGACACAAGGCTTTTTCGCAATGAGGCAGGAAATGTAAATTTTTTGGAGAAATCGTCCAAATATATAGTTTTGGAATACTTTGAAAAAGCTACTAGATTATGCAAACGGACACCTAAAGTTTTTATGAAAATATAAAGCTAAATTATGTTTATAACATGTAAACTGCTTACGGACTCGGTGTTTCCCATTATCCATATAGAGGAGCATTATACTGAACTTCGCAGAAGGCTAAAACTGGAAGGTTGATAAACTGAATTGTATGTCTATTAGGAGAAATTGAAAACTTATTTGAAAATGTTTTGGGAAAAGCAACAAGTAACCATCCTATTTACTTTTGGAGGTACTGAAATGACTAAGCAAGCAAAACAACAAAGCAATCCATTTTCTACAGGAGGAGGTGGGCTGACTTTTGAAACTCGTGTTCAAGCCGCATTTGTCGTCCTTATGATAACAGGACGGATATCTCCCTGCTT
Source organism: Desulfitibacter sp. BRH_c19 (assembly GCA_001515945.1). NCBI lineage: Bacteria > Bacillati > Bacillota > Clostridia > Neomoorellales > Desulfitibacteraceae > Desulfitibacter > Desulfitibacter sp. BRH_c19. Next base: position 223 of record LOER01000028.1, on the reverse strand, counting down.
GCCACCGTGGCAAATTAAAAAAATTAAACTTCAAGGCCGATATGCTGGGTTTAATACCGACGATTTCATTGTTTTTGTTAAAGATACTCAATCAGAAAAGGAAGCTAAACTGTTAGCTCAAATAAAACATTCAATCAGTATCACGGAGAGAAATGAAACCTTTGGCGAAGTAATTCAGTCAGCATGGAATGATTTCAATAACTCAGGTGTTTTTTCAAATGAG
>LOER01000027.1 GCA_001515945.1 Desulfitibacter sp. BRH_c19 | reverse complement strand
GCAATGCGTAGAAATACCAGTGCAGAGCCGCCAGTAGTTCTAGCATTGTGATTTTTGCAATGCGTAGAAATACCAGTGCAGAGCCGCCAGTAGTTCTAGCATTGTGATTTTTGCAATGCGTAGAAATACCAGTGCAGAGCCGCCAGTAGTTCTAGCATTGTGATTTTTGCAATGCGTAGAAATACCAGTGCAGAGCCGCCAGTAGTTCTAGCATTGTGATTTTTGCAATGCGTAGAAATACCAGTGCAGAGCCGCCAGTAGTTCTAGCATTGTGATTTTTGCAATGCGTAGAAATACCAGTGCAGAGCCGCCAGTAGTTCTAGCATTGTGATTTTTGCAATGCGTAGAAATACCAGTGCAGAGCCGCCAGTAGTTCTAGCATTGTGATTTAGCAATACCAGTGCAGAGCCGCCAGTAGTTCTAGCATTGTGATTTAGCAATGCGTAGAAATACCAGTGCAGAGCCGCCAGTAGTTCTAGCATTGTGATTTTTGCAATGCGTAGAAATACCAGTGCAGAGCAAGAGGTGGGAGTCTAGTGGTAGTTAACCATCGGATAAACTCATTGCTTAAAGTACTAATGCTGATAGTGAACCAAGTTCAAAAAAGAAGTTTAACTTAGGGTTCTTCCTAGTTTCACTCGAAATGAGTACATATCCGACCTGAATACAGTTTTTTCGTATTCGACAATATTTTCCTCTTGATCATAGTTAATCCTTTCAATTGAAAGTACACTAATTGATGTATCTATGCCTAGCACTTGACACTGTTCTTTAGTAGGAATGGCACTAGTTATTATTTGCTCTGCCTCCCATAGATTTATACCCATTGAGGTCAATAGGCTGTATGTTGCTGCATTATTCAAGTTATACTTTGCTAACTCTAGTCCAATCTTGATAGGATAATATACCTTTTCAATGGCAATTGGTATTTCATTAGCATATTTTATCCTCTTTATTGCATAAAACTCTTTTTGTCCAAGTACTTCTGCCACATCTTTTGGAGAGGACGTCTTACCCTTACTTACTAATTTGATACTGGGTCTCATGCCAATATTTTCGATAATTTCCCTATAGGTTCTAAATTGGCCTAGCCATTCTTCTACTGGACGTAAGGCAAGAAATGTGCCTTTTCCATGTATTTTCTCTAAATATCCTTCATCAACCAGCCCATTAATCGCTTGACGTATCGTGGACCTACTCACATCGAATCTCTTCATCAGTTCCATTTCACTTGGAATTTTTTCTGAATAACACCCGCTGAGTATTTCCTTTACTAATATTTCTTTAACCTGGGCATGTAATGGCATAGAGCTTTTTGTATTGATTTTCATAGTTATCACCCCGAAATCATCATAATGTAAGAACGTATTTACTTCTACTAGTATATGTAAGCTCCGGATGACCGTCAAGGATTTAATTAAGGAGCCTCCCATTCTTTAATTAATGAAAAGCTCCTAAAAAGAATATGAAAAGATTTAACAATGTAGCACAATAGACTATTTATTAAGTACCTTTTGAGTTGACATAGTTATTGGCTCATGATTTATAACAGAGTCACTTATAGGATCATAGTCTATACCAATAGTCTCATGTTTAATAAAACCTTGAGTATCCTTCTTTATATCCTTCACAAAGCAAACTGCTAAAGCAACAGCAATGAACATTAGAGGAGCTGCGGTAACAAGTGACAGAGCCTGAAGCGGCTGCAATCCCCCTATTGCCATCAAAGTTACAGCTGATATACCTATGCCTATAGCCCAAAACATCCTATTCCAACGGGCTGGTTCTTCACCCTGCTTTAAAGCCTTTGTACATACGATGGCAAGGCTGTAGGAACAGGAGTCAATAGTTGTAGCACAGAAGACGAACATTAGCAAAATAAACAAAGGGAAAACGACTGTAGCAATTGGTAGTTGGGATAAAATTGCGGCGATGGTGGTTGCAGGGCCACTATCAGCCATTAATTGAGTCATAGATTGAGCTCCATACAGTTCAATGTTTAAGGATATCCCTCCAAATACCGCAAAAAACACAGCACAACCCAATGAGCCCCAAATGAGAGGAGCTATCGCAACTTCCCGAATTGTACGGCCTTTTGATATTTTCGCCAAAAATACCCCTACAAAAGGTGCTGCTCCAAGCCACCATGCGAAGAAGAAGATAGTCCACCCTTGCGGCCAACCACCCTGGCCAACTGGATCCGTCCAAAAAGTCATTCGGATTGCATTTTGAAAGATAAGACCTATACTGTTGGTAAATGTGTTTAAAATAAAACTTGTAGGTCCAGCAAACAAAGTGAAAATAAGTAAAGAAACTGCCAAGTAAACATTAATAGTACTTAACTTTTTAAGACCCCTATCTAATCCCAAAAAAGTACTAGTACAGAATATTAAAGTCCAAATCAGCAAAATGGTTACGGTCAATGAGAATGATTCTGGTATACCAACAAGTTTAGCAATACTTGCAGAAAGCATTGGCGTACCTAGCCCTAAAATTGTAGTAGCTTCTCCTAAGACCGCAAACATCACTAGAAGGTCTATTACATTAGGCCCCCATACACTTGCACTTTTACCAAAATGCCCTTTAAAGGCACCTCCAAGACTAAGCCTATCATTTCTTCGCACATAATAAGAATAGGCAAGCGGAACACCAAAAACTAGCATTATAGCCCAAGGTATTGGACCCCAATGGTAAATACCATAAGCAGCAGCCCATTCCGCTGCCTCAGCAGTCCCTACTTCAAGACCAAATGGGGGACCCTGCATATAGTAAATAGGTTCAATAATTGACCAATAAACTAAACCTGTTCCAATTCCTGTACAAAATAGCATAGCCATCCAGGCTATTGTGGAAAACTCAGGTTTATCATCAGGCTTACCTAATTTAATCTTACCATATGGACCAAAGCCCAACCAAAACAGAAAGATGATAGAAGCTGCTCCAAAAATCATAAAGGACCATCCCCACTGTCCAGTATAAACACCCATAATTTTATTAGCACTCGTTAGTACTTTATCCTGGTAAATTGCTGCCAATGCACTTGCAATTACAAGAGCAGTTAAAGAACACCAGAATACTACAGGCTCAATTTTAGGTCCCTTCATAAACCTTTCCATTAATTTTTCCATTAATTTCCCTCCTCTTTTTTAAAAACTTGGATCTTAATCCTTGAACACATTTACCGAATTTGTGTCATATTACTCGTTAGTCCACAGTCTCCTTAGACCTGTCCACTATAGTCGTTGCAATACATCTCCTTGTATTTATTTACTAACAATTTATCATAATCACCACCTCGCATACCTTGCAACATTATACTGAATTCTAATACCACCTATCTTAGATATATTAGAAAACAGCTAAATTCCCAATCAAAGCATACTAAAAATTTAAAAGTTTCTGAAATCTAACCCCAAAATTTAATATTATCAAATAGCTTTTAGGGAATTCTTTGATGCCTACCAAAGAATTCCCTAATTTAACTATCTTGACAACCATTTTTCATTTTCTTTTTTCTGCATATTCTGCATCAGCCTCTTGTACAATTGTACGAAGTGCAGATGCAGCCTCACTACTTAATGGTAAAGGTTTGTGGTTTTGCAAAATATCTTTAGCCTTCTCCGCAGCACGTTCAGCCATATCTTTAGACCCTAATTCTAACCAATGTTCACGTTTTCTTCTGTCAATCAAGACTGGATACGATGGCAAGGTTCGCATATATTTCATTGTATGTTCCTGCAGTAAGAAATCACCACGAGGCCCTACCTCATTAATGATATCTACTGCTAAACATTCATCATCTACAGGAATCCCTTGCATTACCTTTCTAATCATCTTAATGATTTCATTGTCGATTAATAATTGAGCAAAACTAAAGATTAGACCAGAATCTAGCATACCTGGGCCATAGATTAAATTAGCGCCGGATAGAGCTGCTAATAAACCTGTTAACGTTTTTTCGTGGCCTGCCTGTGCATCTGGTAATTTACTGTCTGCCTATCCACCAGCAACAAAACTTGGCAATAAATAATATTGTGCTAATTTTGGTACGGCAGCATTTAACATTGCAAGTTCTGGAGAACCAACTGGAGTTGTTGTTAATTTTAAATCAAAGGTGAGTGAAGAACATCCATAAATAACAGGAGCCCCCTTAGATATAAGCTGGTGGAGAACAATTCCCCCTAGAATTTCACAGTTATGGGTTACCAGAGCACCTGATAGTGTGATAGGGGATGTTGCCCCAGCCATTACCATAGATACTAGGTTACAGGGCACCCCAGCTCTTGCACAAGCCATTATACCAGTACAGCAATCCTCATCAAGTGAAAGGGGACTAGTTGGGGAGCAATTAATAGTACATATAGGACGCTCCTTCAGCTTTTCTTCGCTACCAACTATAGCTGTAGCCATCTTAATTATTTTGCTGGCTCCCCATCCATTACCTGGCCCATGAATGGTATGCTTAGAAGTATTCGAAAACACCACTTCAGCTTCATGTAGAGGAGCAGTTTCATTTGGCATGTCACCAGCTGCCAAAGACCTCTCACACACATCTACTTCTTCCATAGCATCAGTCAATAATGCAGCATCGCCTACATCTTGCTTAACAGAGTCTCTAACTTTTCCGTCCAAGTCCATGATTGAAACACCTTGACCAAAGGTGCTAAAATGCACTCGTTTTCCTTCTAATACAAGATCATTTTTAGAATCACGTCCATAGAGAACAATTTTAGGGGGGGCAGAGCGAATAGCTTCTTCTACCATATAAGGAGTAAGTTTAGCAATTTTATTTTTCCGATCAACTTTTGCTCCTCCACCCTCGAGAATGTCCATTGCCTCTTCGCTTCCTATGTACAAACCTGTTTTCTCTAGAACTTCAAGGGTTGCAAGATGAATCTTGTAGATTTCTTCTTCAGTAAAAACATTTAACCCAAAACCACCTACCATAGCAAAATCAGAGTATAAGTTTCTCCTCACTTTTATTCACCTCCATTATTTTTAGTGACACAGTCAAATTACATGCTTGTAATGACGTAATGACGTCTCTACATCTAAGTACATTATAAAGAATTTTCATTAGGATTACAACCTTTCTTTTTCAGATATTTTAAACTATTTTAAACATACTTTTAATTTCAAAAATTAAGAGGCTTTTTCAGTTATATTATCTTATACGATATTTACTCCTGGAGTATCTGGTATTTGGAGTTATGTTGCTAAATCCGGCCTACATTTCCTATAAAGGGTAAATATCTACAATAGATATGCCCAGTATAGGAAATAGCTAGCAGTAGGCAGCTACGAAAGAAGTATACTTTCGTGCTTTACGTCAGTTTGCTGTACAAAGCAGGTAGCAGCAAGTAATTGCTTCTTATCCATTCAAACTTAGCTCCGTGATGTATTAGAGTTTATTACAAAGCAAATTGAAAATATCTGTCACATGGTCTTCATTTGGAAGCTTTCTATTTGTTAAAATACCACCGCCGGATAAAGCATCTGTAACCATCGCAGGTATTTTTAAGGAAAATTCATCCTTATCTTTAATGTATTGTTTTGCTGCATTCCAGATATCATATCCTTCATTATAATCTTCAACGATACTTATTGCTTCTTTTGCCAAATCTGCCTTAGTTTTCTTCCCAGGATCAGCACCAAGAGCTATAGCTACCTCAGCATACCTCTCCTCACATACTTCTAGACCAAATCTCATTACAAATGGCAGTAAAAGAGCTATGGCCAATCCATGGGGCACATTAAAATGAACCCCTAGTACACGTCCAGCTGCATGTGCTAGATTTGTAGAAGAATTGGAGAAAGCTAAACCAGCATAATAGCTTGCTAAAGTCATGCCTTCTCTTGCTTCAAGGTTTAAACCGTCATCATAAGCTTGCTTTAAATACTTTCCTACAAGCTTTATAGCTTCTACAGCATAGAAGTCACTCATAAGAGTAGACTTATTGGAAACATAAGCTTCCATGGCATGACCCAATGCATCCATTCCTGTAAAGGCAGTAAAATTTTTGGGAAGAGTTGCAATTAATTCTGGATCCAAAATTGCTACATCTGGTATTAAATCTTGATGGTTTGGATTTATCTTTATTTTTTTCACAGTATCAATAATGACTGTTATTTTAGTAGCTTCTGAACCGGTTCCTGAAGTTGTTGGAATTGCTATCAGTGGAAGCCGCTTCAACTGATTTTGATTAACTATTTCTCCCCATGGAAGTTCTGGTGACTCTGAAAATAGTGCTATTGCTTTGGCTAAGTCCATAGCACTTCCCCCACCTATTGCTACGACACAGTCACATTTATTGCTTTTTAAAACTTGTAATCCAGCATTGACATGTTCTATAGTAGGTTCCCCACTATAGTCACTAAAGAGAGTAAATTTAATATTATTGTCTTCAAACAACTTTTCAACCCTATGGTTAACATTTGCTACATTATTGACAAGGCTTGGATCCATGAGTAAAAAAATAGATGATTTACCAATGCTTTTTACAATATCTCCAACCTTGTTAAGCGCACCAGTTCCCGCTTCAACCCATTTAACTGAATAAAATGATGCCATCTTCCTCCCCCTCCTATACACATAGCTATTTCTTACATGAATTTTCAAGCCCTATTCTCACAGCTGAAACTATTCTATCAATATCATCTTTAGTCGCAATCAATGCGGGCGCAAATGCAATTACATTATTCTGATTAGGGAAGCTTCTATTAGTTTTACCTGCTAAAACACCTTCATTAGCAATGTTGGCCATTATTTGTCCAAGTACAGCATCACTCATAGGTGTCTTTGATGCCTTATCTTCTACTATCTCAATGCCAGCAAACAATCCATTACCACGTACATCTCCTACAATTGGCAGGTCAAGGAGTTCGTTTAATCTAGCTATAAAATAAGCGCCTACCTTTGCACTATTTTCACAGAGGTTTTCTTCTTCGATAATACGAATATTTTCTAGGGCAGCCGCACAACCACCTGCACAGCCCCCATAAGTACTAATATCCCTAAAATATGCTAACGGTTTAGACGGATCATCAACAAACATATCAAATATTTCCTGGGTTACAACGGTTGCTGATATGGGCATGTACGAGCTGGCCATTCCTTTAGCCATTGTCACCATATCTGGCACTATTCCATAGTGCTCATATCCAAACATAGTTCCAGTTCTTGCAAAGCCACAAACAACCTCGTCCATCATCAATAAGACATCATATTTTTTACAAATCTCCTGTACAATTTTGT
>LOER01000025.1 GCA_001515945.1 Desulfitibacter sp. BRH_c19 | reverse complement strand
ACTGAAATGAAGTATGGCCTTCAAAGCAAGGCTTACCTTAGTGCAATTCTTGATTTGGCAGATAAAAGTATTGTTTCTTTTGTAGTTGGGTGTTCCAACAATAATGAACTGGTTTTTAGAACATTTGATATGGCCCATCAGACATATCCAGATGCTAAACCAATCTTTCATTCTGACCGTGGTTTCCAATACACGAGCAAGTCATTTAAAAAGAAACTAGACGATGCAGAAATGACACAAAGCATGTCAAGGGTATCTAGGTGTATTGATAATGGCCCGATGGAAGCATTCTGGGGAATGATGAAGTCTGAAATGTATTATCTCAATAAATTTAACACATATGAAGAGCTAGAGGCAGCACTTATAGAGTACATAGAGTATTACAATAACCATCGATATCAGAAGCGGTTGAACTGTATGACACCTTTGGAGTACAGGCAATATCTTCTCAGTTCAGCAGCATAAAAAATGACACCATCCATAATTAAATGATTGGTGTCAGAGATTTTTATTTTTTCCACTGTCTACTTGACAGGGGGCAGTTCATAAAAGCCAGGGCAAAATGGAGGTTTTAAATAGTAATCCATTATGCTTCCTTTGAACCATGTGGATGATGGTGGTGGTGATGATCATGGTGATGATGTTGTTGTTTTGGCATTAAGAAACAGAAAAGCAGTAGAAGAATAAGAATTAAGTTATCATCAAAGATTGGCAATATTGGCCCAAGGCCAGGTCTACCCATAAGCAACCCTCCTTAAATTTTATTCTTTTACATAATATGGTATATCTTCCTCTTTTGTTAGTAAAATTAAAGATAAAAATTAAACTTTTATAGACTCATAATCCCACCAATTATGTTCCTTTTGAGATTGTTACCACCAATGTTCAGAAGGACTCATATATATTAATTATGTCATGATTATGTATATTCCTTCCATTAAACCAGCCAAGCAAAAAAAGAGATGCATATAACAAAAAAGGGCCCGCTTGCCCTTTTTTGTATGTCAAAATATAATTTTCTTTGGAATTCTATATTTTATATCTAAATTGTTACTTTCCTAATAACTGCATGCAATTCTTCAATGCTGTATGGTTTGGCAATAACGGCATTGAAACCATGCATTTCAGGATTAGACATTATAGGGTTATTGTTATAGCCACTTGACACAATAGCCTTTACACTAACATCTATTTCTTTAATCTTCTCCATAGCTTCTTTTCCACCCATGCATCCTGGAACAGTTAGATCTAAAATAACAAGATCAAAGGGTCTTTTCGCTTTTTTAAACAACCTAACTGCTTCAGCTCCATCTTTTGCACAGATTACTTCATATCCCAATGAAGTTAAGGAATTCCTTAAAAACTCCATAATACTCTTTTGGTCATCCATTACAAGGATTCTGCCACCTTCGCATGGCTCTATCTTCGGAGTTTCCTTTTGATTACTTTCTTTTATATTAGAAGATTTAAGGTAAATGCTAAAGGTTGTACCAATTCCGATTTTTGAATCGACAGTTATACAGCCTCCGTGTCTACTAATTATAGAATGGCTTGTAGCTAATCCCAAGCCGCTACCTTGTTGTTTTGTTGTAAAGTAGGGGTCAAATATTTTACTAAGGTATTCTCTCGGAATACCAATGCCACAATCCTCAAAGGAAATTTTCACATATCCTTCCTTACGGACCGGAAGATTACATATTACACAGGACTTGATATTTTTTGCACTTATCTTAATTGTACCACCCATTGGCATGGCGTGAACGGCATTAATAGTAATATTATGGATAACCTGATTTATCTGTCCCTCATCTATTTCTACAGATTGTAAATCATCTGATATACTGTATTGACTATTAACATTTGAACCATGAAGCGCAAAAGTCACAGATTCCTTTTCAAGGCTGGTTTTATTAATCATCATAATCCCCCCATGTTTTCAAAAAGCAATTTGTGGTTAAATTACCCTTCTATTCTACAATATTCCAGATAAAATTGCATTAAAAAACCCCAGATTTTAATGCTCTGGAGTTTAACACTATAACTTATATTTTTTTTGGTTTTTTAAAGCCCCTTCTTTCGCCATCTAACAGTTTCTTTAAAGAATGAGGTTTTAACAATTTGAATGCTTTTCTGTCGTCACCTATAAGTTTTTTCAATTCTTCATGAAACAAAGTCATGTTTCTGGCTAAAAGCCATGTGAAAAAAGCCAAAGATAACCCAAATATAAAGTGAGCCACAATTGTAACTAGAATACCTGAAGGGTCTTGAGAAATTTTTCCTTGTATTAATTGCGCTAAGAGTACTCCAAAAAGGCTGACCCAGACAAGCATTCCAAACCCTATTCCTTTAATCCACAAATATTCCTTACCTATAAAATATATTACATATATGAATATTACTCCTAAAAGTATTGAAACTGTTATGTCTGCTATGCTACCAATAAGTAAGGCGGAAGGCTTATGAATATCATCTTTTTCAAGAAGAAGTGCAGCTATAAGCTGCCAGAAAACCAGGTTGGTAAAAGTTAATTTAAAAGCTATGTAATTAAATATTAATTTTGAAGCATCAGCTAAAAACCCAATAAATATACCCAACAAAATTTTGTCTCTAATCATTTAATCATTTCCTTTATTAAAGGCATACTGCTACCCTTAGTAATTATCTTTGTACAAATCATCAAAGTACAAGATTTTCTTCTATCCGATGACTATCAACGCTAGCCTTGCATTGGTTCAGCTATGCCCATAAAACAAAACTTAGTTTACGCCAAGGCTATTGTTTAGGGCGGAAGCTTTAGTTCTGATTAATGAGCAAAGCGAATTTAGCAGTAACTGTACATCTGCAAAAGCAGATGCTCATAAAGTTAACTCCACCTGAAGTTAAGAATCCTGTTTATATAATCTCACTAAGAAACAATTTTTATACTTTTCAATACAATAATATTAAGTGTGTTTTGTTTAAAACATGCATAGGTACTAGCCCATGACTAATATATTTGAAGTATATTATTATGGATAAGAGGGTTATTTTTGTGCATATCTTAACTAAAACTCAAAAAATATTTATCATTACTCTAACTATAGGTTATATATTATTTTCTATAATCTGTATCTTAACAAGTGTTTATGTGCCCTACAATTTATTTGTTCAGGATAAAAGTTTAAATGGGACAAAACTAATTCATCTTAAGGAAACTTTAGATGATATTGAAGATTCTCTTCTAAATGAGAAAAAACTGATCATAGAACATGAAGATGAAACCTTTAGCTATAATGTAAGTGAAGTAGGTATATTCTCCAACAAGGAACAGATTGAAGCAGATATTCTAGCAATATATGATAAAAATTTTTTAATTACAATGCACAGCTTTCTAGAGATTTTTTTAAATTCTAAAAAATACAGTCTAAATTATAAAATCCATGAAGATTTGTTTCTAGAAAACATAAGGGATATTGATAAAGTGAGATTGGGTCAACCAATTAATGCTGAATTTGAGTATATAGATGGGAAAGTAACCATAATCCAAGAAGTAAATGGCACAGAGGTTGATAAGGAAAAATTAATTGGGGTAATAGCAAATAGTAAAATCGATAGTGGTCATTTAGTTTTGGAATTACCATTCAAAGATGTAGTCCCGGAAATTACTAGCCACGAACTTGCACAGATGGGTATAAATGAGATTATAGGAGAATTTACAACTGTATTTAATCCAAATCTAACAAACAGAACAAACAATCTAATATTATCTACAGGAGCTATTAATGGTAAGATATTAGCTCCTGGAGAAATCTTCTCCTTCAATGAAACAGTAGGCCAAAGAACTATTGAATCTGGATATAAGGCTTCACCAATATATGTTGGAGATACTATAAGAGATGGAGTAGGTGGAGGAATATGTCAGGTTTCATCCACAATATACAATGCCGTTTTATTAGCAGACCTCAAGGTAATTGAAAGGCGGAACCACAGTCTTACAGTCCCCTATGTACAGTTAAGTAGGGATGCTACTGTATCCTGGGGTACAGTAGATTTCAAGTTTAAGAACAATACAGATAATTACATCTATATATATGGGAATATAGAAAACAATCAACTGACTATTGAGCTTCACGGTACTAACAGTGAAAAAACTACAGTTCTAACCTCTGAGAGGCTTTCAACCATTTCTCCAAAAACTACATATATATATGATAAACAGCTTAGTCCAGGTAAAGAAATAATTGTATCAAGAGGTACACCAGGATACACCTCAAGACTGATAAAAGAAACATATATTGATGATGAACTAATCCTGCGAGAGGTAATTTCAACAGATAGGTATTTGCCAACGACTACAATTATTAGAAGAGGTAGATAAGCTTATTCAATGGAAAGGCTTATCCCGTTTTTCTTCAGCCATCTTTTCTGCGAGTTATAATCCGGAACGTATTTAGCTACCAACTCCCAGAATTCTGTAGAGTGATTCATATTACTAAGATGTGCAAGTTCATGCACAATTATATAATCAATAACTTCATTTGGGGCTAGAATTACTTTCCAGTTGAGATTGATATTTCTTTTAGATGAGCAGCTACCCCATCTTGTTTTTTGCTCTTTAATTCTAAAGCTGGCATATTCCACGCCTATGATCTCTGAATAATAGTCTAATTTTTCTTTAAATACAATCCGGGCTTGGTTTTTATACCAGTTAAGCAACGCCTCCTTTATTGCTTCAGGTCTTTTAGAAATATCTAAGAGATACGGTATAGTAATTATTAAAACATTCACTCCGGCTTTGATAAGAATTTTATTAATCGGGGCATTCTCAATTTGCAACATATAATTTCTTCCCCTATATGGATAACTTTCACCAGATTCATATTTTCTCTTTGGTAATTGATTAAAATCTTTGCAACTGCTTTGGACATGCTTTATAACCCAATCCTTTTTAGCTAGCAAAAAATCTACTGCTTGTTGATGGATAGCACCCTTTGGAAGGATAACAGCTACTAATCCATTTTTGATAGTAATCCTCATCCGCTTGGCTCTTTCAGATCGTTTTACATTATACTCTATTTTAATACCATCAATCTCTAATTTTTCCATTTATATCTATCCTTTCTGTACCAACATAAACAGGATTCTTGACTTCAGGTGGAGGTTAGAAACCGTTATCCAGGGCCATAGCACCGCTTATCTCCCACTTACGACCGTAGTTCTAGCATTGTGTTTTAGCAATGCGTAGAAATACTAGTGCAGAGCCGCCAGTAGTTCTAGCATTGTGATTTTTGCAATGCGTAGAAATACTAGTTCAAGGCTAGAAGATGGGAGTCTTGGAGTGAAACTTGTCAACTTGTTGACATAGCTGAACCCATGCAAGGCAAGCGGTGATAGTCATCGGATAAAACAAATTTGACCTAACGGAAGAACTTTTGAATTCTATTAAAAAAAGCTATATAATACTTACAAATATCCATATAGGGGATGATTTTTATGTGTGGTCGGTTTACACTGGCTAAGGATTTTGAAGAATTAACCAAGCGCTTCAACTTTCATTTGCCTCTATCCCTGCCAGAGTATGTTCCTCGCTATAATATAGCACCTTCTCAAGAGATACTGGCAATTGTTAATCTCGGCAATCAGGTCCAGCCAGTTTATTTCAGGTGGGGATTTATACCTTCTTGGTCTAAGGATAAAACTATTGGAAATAGAATGATTAATGCAAGGGTCGAAACAGTTGATCAAAAGCCTAGTTTTGCTTATCCTTTAAAGTCTAAGCGTTGCTTGATTCCTGCCGATGGTTTTTATGAATGGAAGACACAAAATGGCATTAAGATCCCTCAAAGAATCCTGTTGAAAGACAATGATATATTTTCCTTTGCTGGTCTATGGGATTCATGGACCTCTCTTGATGGAGAAACTATACAAAGCTGTACCATTCTTACTACTACCGCAAATGAACTAATTGAAAAAATACATAAAAGGATGCCGGTTATTCTTAGCCATGAAACTGAACAAGTATGGCTAGATACAAATATCTCAGATATTAAAGAGTTAAAACCTTTACTTGTCCCCTACCCTTCAGATAGCATGCAATTATATGAGGTATCTACTATGGTGAATTCTCCTAAAAATGATACCCCAGAATGTATTATACCAGAAAAAAACACCCTATTTTAATGTCACTTTCTTATGGTCATTAAATAAGGTGTTTTTGTATAAGTAATATTTTACTTCTTTCCACCGATGTCTTCTAAAGAATATGGAGTTTCTTGATACACATAATAGTTTAACCAATTTGCGTATAGCAAATGAGCATGGCTCCTCCATTTTACCTCAGGCGACTTAGAAGCATCACTATTTGGGAAATAGTTTCTTGGTACTTCTATATCAAGGCCTTTGCTTCGATCCCTTTCATACTCTCCCTTTAATGTTAGCGTGTCATACTCTGAATGGCCTGTGACAAATATTTGCCTTCCGCCCTTATTAGCTGCTATATATATTCCAGCCTCATCTGACTCAGCCAATATATCAAGTTCTGGCACCTTCTCAATATCTTCTCTTCTAACCTCTGTATGTCTTGATTGGGGTACATAAAACTCATCATCAAAGCCCCATAATAATCTGACATTTTTTTTGCATATCTTGTGACTAAAAACCCCAAACATTTTAGCACCAAGTGGATACTTGGGTATCCCAAAATGATGATAAAGGCCTGCTTGGGCACCCCAACAAATATGAAATGTCGAGAAAACATTTGTTTTAGACCAATCCATAATCTCCTTCAATTCATTCCAATAGTCAACTTCTTCAAATTCAAGATGCTCTATAGGTGCACCAGTTATTATTAGTCCATCAAATTTTTGATGGCTTATTTCATCAAAGGTATTATAAAACTTAAACAAATGTTCCCCAGATGTATTTTTTGATTTATGTGTCTTGGGATGCAGTAAAACTATATCAACCTGCAGAGGTGTATTTCCTAACAATCGCAAAATTTGTGTTTCAGTAGAAATTTTATTTGGCATCAGGTTTAAAATAGCAATATTTAAAGGTCTTATATCCTGATGATAAGCTCGCTTTTCACACATCACAAATATATTCTCTTTAGTTAAAATTTCCTTTGCTGGTAAATCATCTGGAATTTTAATAGGCATATGGTTTCATCCTTACTGTAATGGAATTTTTATTGTAGTAGTTTACTCTAAACTAGTCTTACTGTCAACCATCGTGTCAAATTTATACTGCTTAATTGGGGCAATTTATACTGGTTAAATTTATTCAAATAAGTTTTTACATAGATGTTTAAAAAAGGGTAAAACTATTATTAAAGGAGTTGACAATCACATGAAAGCAACAGGCATAGTTAGAAGGATTGATGATTTAGGAAGAGTTGTAATACCTAAGGAAATTAGAAGAACTCTAAAAATCAGAGAAGGTGAACCCTTAGAAATTTTTACAGATCGCAACGGTGAAGTTATCTTGAAAAAATATGCACCTATTAATGACCTAAGTGTATATGCACAGGAGTATTCTGATGTTCTTGCAGACACTCTATCAGTAATTGCTGTTGTAAGTGATGATATTAGTATAATCGCCGTTGCAGGAGGCCCCAAAAAAGAGTTTATGGGACAGAAATTGGGTTCCGTTGGGGATGCTTTAACTAATAGTAAAAGTCAAATAACAAGTGGTACTATTACAGAAAATGGTAGAGAATTTCCTAATTTGATTATCGCCCCAATTGTAACAAATGAGATCATTGGCAGCGTTATACTTGCACCAAAAAAAGAAGGACAAAATTTGGGAGAAACAGAAAAAAATCTTGCTTATACTGCAGCAAATTTCTTGGCAAAACAGATGCAAAGGACCGTTTAATCGGTCCTCTTTTTTAATCTTTAAGATTGTACATTGTAGGACTTTAGACCAATTTCTGGGACCAAGTTTTTTATAAAATAGGTAAAGAGGTGGATGTTTGTAAATCTATTTCCTTGTAAAATAGAAGTAACCACTTATTGATAGGGGGTAGAATCTATGACCTATGCCAAAGATTTTTTTATAAATGAAAAAGGACAAGGACTGGTAGAATATTCTCTTATTTTGGGACTTATTGCGCTAGCAGTAGTATCAACACTAAGTTTAATTGCAGAACCCCTTGGGCAAATTTTTACAAAAGTAGCTAATGGACTAAGAGGAGAAGAATAAAGCACATGCATTCCTGCATGTGCTTTATTCTCTATATTATAGCAGCCTGATTAGTGTGAAATAATCACCTGACGAAGTTGCGGTTCCCAATTAACATGGGCACCAAAATATTCACCTACATACCGAACAGGAACAAAAGTACGTTGGTTCTTTATTACAGGTGTGGTATCCATGAGCAGATCATTCCCATTAACGCTAACGCTGGTACTACCTATGGTAAGTAAAATGGTTTCGCTTTCTCTTGTAATTCTAATAACATTATTGGTAGAATTCCAATCTACATTAGCCCCCATAGCTTCAGTAATGGCCCTTACAGGTACCATTAGTCTATTATTAGTATCAATATATGGAGGAGTATCAAATATTACTGGATTGCCTGAAACGGTTACAGTAATATCCCTTGTGTTTAGTATAAAACCTCTTCCAGACTGAAGGCCATAAATCAAATACTTTTGCCTTTCGGCCTTAAAAGCATTTAATCCAGGAGCAAAGCGTTGTTCTATTTCTTGAGGAGATAAACCTTGTTCTAGGTATTGTCCAACCTTATTTGTACCCATTATTTTATCGAACATAACCACATTATTTGCTGTGCTTTTTGGAACCTTAAAGTTTCCAATAGAAAAAGCATATCCCAGGGCATAAAAGCCTGTTCTCGCGGGGTTAAATGCGTTGTGATTGGTTATATTTAATCTAACTCCTCCAGCATCACCCTTGTTTTCTGGAATAAAGGTAACTCCTAAAAGTCCTGCATTATTTAATAATGCAGCATACTGGTTAGAATCAATATCTTTTCCACCAATCCATTTGAATTTGTCAGCCTGATAGACCCCCGTCCCTTCTCCTATTCCAGTAGCCATATACCCAAAAAGAGAAGAAATGTCTGGAATGTTTGGAGATGTCTGAACCCAATTTAAGCCAGTATCCTGCCACAGCATATCTCTAGTCCAACCCTCCATGGTGACTACTGTTAAATCTACACCAATATTACGATTAAAAAACAAGGCTAATTCGCCTGCTGTCATACCATGTGCCATGGCTAGATTATCTACACCTACAAAGGTTATATAAGGATCTTCCATAACAGGTCCATCTACAATGACTCCACCTACTGGATTTGGTCTATCCAACACGATAATGGGTTTATTGTACTTTTGTGCTGCTACCATACAGTAATTCAAGGTGGACATATAAGTGTATGTTCTAGAACCAACATCTTGCATGTCAAATACTAATACATCAACATCTCTTAGCATGCTTTCATTTGGCATTCTAGTTTGACCGTATAAGCTGTAAACAGGGATTCCTAATTTAGGATGAATCTGTGACTCAACATACTCTCCTGCCTTTGCTATACCATCTATTCCATGCTCAGGACTGTATAGAGCAACAAGATCTATTGAACTGTTCTGAGCAAAAATATCAACTAAGCTAACTTCTTGACTGTTTACTCCACTTTGATTGGTTATAAGCCCTACTTTCTTACCTTTCAATAAATGTTGATACTTTTCCATTAATACTTCATTTCCAAGCTTAAATTGAGGTGTTTGGGCAACGCTGCCAAAGCTAAAAAGCATTAGAATTAGTACTACAGAAACTAGTGCTGCAAATTGTCTCATGGTTTCCTCCCATTTTCTCTTTAGATGAATTTTCTAAAACATACTGTCTGCACAGTCCTTTAGTCCACTTGCCACAATATTTCTAAAAGGCCAAATCCATTTAAGTTTAATAACTAACGTGTCATTCTCAAAAGTGATATCTTTTCTAATATAAAAGCTTATACCTTGATTGTTAATTAGTTTATAATTTTCTATATCCTCAGGAGGCGATAGCTTAACCTGTAACTCAGGTTCATATATTTTTCAGCAGCCAGGATATATAGTTGTGTAAATCGTTACTGGTTTGCCCTTATTTAAAATATACTTTTTAGCCCTAGTTGAGATATCAATTATCATCCTATCACACCTCTTTATACGTGAAATGGAGTATGTTCTAGTGGGTCCAATCAAGGAAGATTACCTTATCGTTAAGGCTTTTTTAGTAGCTTTTTTTAAACTTTCTTCATGCTAATTCCTCCAATTTATTAATGCTAATATTTATCCCATGCCAACTACCAAAGCGCGGGCGCAATTATGCATTCATACATATTCATATATATTTCTTGGGAAATTGTAAGATTCCTCCTTGAAAATATTAGGTATACAACAAAAACAAAAATCGAGGAAAACCTATTATAGGACTTACATAATAAAAAGAAGGAAGACACTCCTCAATAGGGAATATCTCCTTTCTTAATACTCTAGAACACTAGTCCTTTAATTGTTACTTATAAGCAGGAATTGATAATAACTCATCAACGGTAACAAATTCATAACCCTGAACTTTAAGGGTATATATTACCTCTGATAGTGCAGCTACAGTTGCAGCCAAGCTTTGTCCTTCACCACCTGCTGTGTGGAATAAGAGAATACCACCATCTCTCACACTAGGTAGAGTGTTAATTAAAATTTGATCAACATCTCTATCTCTCCAATCAACAGAATCTACAGACCAATTCACAGCTTTGTAATTCAAATCCATCATGTATTCTATTGCTTCTTTTGAAACAGCTCCATAAGGAGGTCTTATTAGTGCAGTATTCCTGCCAGTTATTTTTTCCAAGACCCTCTCCGTTTCCATGATTTCAAAATTTAGGCGTTCTATTCCTACTTTTGATAAATCAGGATGTGACCAAGAATGATTACCTATAACGTGTCCTTCTCTATCAATTCTGTCCACCACTTCAGAAAATCTAATGGATTTTTCTCCTATCAAGAAAAATGTAGCTAGGGCTCCGTACTTTTTCAAAACATCTAGAACTTGTCCTGTATATTTTCCATCAGGTCCATCATCAAATGTTAATGCAACCTTAGCCCCACCTGCAGGACCCCTTAAATAAAAATTTTCACTAAACATTTTAGCAAGTTCAGAGATTGTATATTGGGCTATTGGCTCTGGAGCAGTCTGTTTATAAACTTGCTGTTTGGGAGCTTCCTGTTTGGGAGCTTCCTTTGCTGGAAATTTAAGAATCTGTCCTATATAAAGATAATCCCAATTTTCCAGTTTGTTTTCCTCTGCAACTTTAGCCATAGTAACCCCCAACTTTTGAGATATTAGGTACAATGAATCTCCTGGCTGTACTTCATAGGTGTTACCTATGCTACTTTGGCTAGAGTCTTTTGTGGGAACTATCAATACTTGATTGACAGCTACTAAATTTTGGTCACGTAAATATCCATTTTGGGAAACTAGTTCATTTATTGAGATCCCATATTGCTGTGCAATTGTGTGTAGCGTTTCACCAGGTTGTATTCGATGAACCTGGGCAGAGTATACTGGGTTGACGTTAAACACAAATGCTAGAATAAAGGTTAAAACTAATACTTTTAATGAAACTTTCATAGACTTTCTCCTCTCTTGCATTATCAAAAATCTAGACAAGTACATCTGTCTAGATAGGTACAATTCTAGGAAACTACATTATTACCTTCATGTAAGATGTGGCTCAATTATAGGACGCAATCCAAAAACTCCAAAGGTTTGATTTTTTGTTTTTTTAAGCTATAAGTGGGCAAAATATACTCATGAGTCATATCTTAAAGAGGAGTTGAATATTTGTGCAGACTATTTGGAAGGGTTCCATAAGTTTTGGTTTATTAAATGTACCCGTGAGAATGAGTGCAGCAACTGCTAGAGAAAATATTAGATTTAGAACACTACATAAAGAGTGTCATACACCTTTGGTTCAGAAAAGGTTTTGTCCTCAGTGTGATAGGGAAGTGGATTATCATGATACTGTGCGGGGTTATGAATATGAAGATAATAGATTTGTAATAATTTCTGATGACGAGCTAGAAACTATCCCAGTAGCTAGTACAAAAGCTATTGAAATAGTTGATTTTATAAAACTTGAAGAAGTTGACCCGGTTTATTATGACAAAACATATTACTTGAGACCAGGTGATGGAGGGGAAAAGCCGTATCTAATTTTGCGTAACGCAATGCTTGAAACAGGTAGAGTGGCTGTAGCCAAGGTGACAATTAGACAAAAGGAGCATTTAGCATTAGTTCGAATATTAGATAATGCCCTGGCTGTAGAAACAATGTTTTTTCCTGATGAGGTAAGAAATATTGATGAGTTAGGTATTACTAAACTTGAGGAAAAAATACAAATACGCAAAGAGGAAAGTGAAATGGCAGTAAAACTTGTAGAAAATCTCACTTCAGAATTCAATCCCACAAAATATACAGACGAATACAAGGAGGAGTTATTGAAACTTATTAGAAATAAGATAGACGGAAAAGAAACAAAGGAAGTAACTCCTATAGCACCAAAGCCTCAGGTTCTTGACCTGATGGAAAAACTTCGTGCTAGTGTAGAAGCTACTAAAGAAGAAGCTAAAGCTGCTAAGAAACCGCCAATTCCTAAAAAGAAAAGAAAAACGGTATAGCATCATACTATTGGCAGTATTTGCCTCTCATTTAATACTGCCCTAAATAGATCTCCTGTCTGACTTAGCCTAGAGATAGTATTTTCGATTGTAAATTTGGTTGGTAAAAGATTATCATCTTCTAACTCCTTCCAGAGTAACGGTGTTGATACTGTAGCTTGAGGTGTTGGTCTTAAGCTATAGGGTGCTGGAATTGTCTTGCCACTAGCATTTTGTACCGCATCTAGATAAACCTTACTTCCTCTTTTTTTTACATTACGTTCAGTAGTAGCAAGTCCTGGATTAGCTTCCTCAACAATGCGGCATATTTTTAGTAAAAATTCTCGAACTTGGGTGAAGCTATATATTGGTTCTATGGGAATATAGATATGAATACCCGTTGCTCCTGAAGTTTTAGGTATAGCAGTCAGCTTAAGTTCATCAATTATGATTTTAAATAGCTTTGCAATAATCTGAGATTCCTTAAAACCTGTATCCCCTGATGGATCTATATCTAGCACCGCAATATCAGGCTTGTCCAAGTTTGGAACCCTGGAAAACCATGTATGCATCTCAATGCAAGCTCTATTGGCTATCCAAATTAAACTTGGGAGGTCATTGATAAGGCACCAATCTACATAACCTTTTTTTGATGAGTTGATGGGAAAGGTTTCAAGCCAATCAGGTGCCTCCTTTGGGCACTGCTTTTGATAAAAACTTTTTCCATCAATTCCATCTGGATAGGGCTTCATAGAAAAAGGTCTATTCTTTAGGTGGGGCAATATGTATGGTCCCATCTTTATATAGTAATTGATCATATCCCCTTTAGTTAGGTTTAATTCAGGCCAATATAATTTTTCTAGATTAGTAAGCTTAACCTCTTTACCTTCGATCTGTAACATATTCAAAAAATAGCACTTCCTTTGCCGTCATTATTAATATTAATAGTATACTTACAAGTTTATTTTTATATTAAAAAAGTTCTACGAATTGTATGTATCAACCCGTAGAACTTGAAAACATTTTGCTATTATTTTATTAAGCTTAATGAAGAAAATAAGACAAACGAAACGTCCCCGTGTCTTCCCCGTGTCTTCTTTTTATGCTCCGACGGTTGGACCTTCTGTTGGGGGTGTTCCTTCATCAAGTTTTGCCATAGTAATACCTGTAAAACCATAAAATATAGAAACAATAGGATTAATTAAGAGTAAAAATGCAAATGGTGCATATGCAAATGGATGAACACCTAAGGCGCCATACATAAAAGCTCCACAAGTACCCCATGGAACCAATGCAGATGTCATTGTTCCTGCATCCTCTACAACTCTAGACAAATTTTTGGGATGAAGGTTTTTGTTTTTATATGCAGGACCATACATTTTACCGGGAAGTACAATAGCTAAGTATTGATCTGCTGCAATAAAGTTTACAGCTATACAGGTAAGCACAGTACTTAGTACAAGAGAACCTGTACTCTTGGCTACGGTTAATATTTTATCAACAATTACTTCTAGCATCCTTGCCCTTTCCATAATACCACCGAAAACTAAGGCGCAGAAAACCAATGAGATAGTCCACATCATTGAATCTAGACCACCTCTACTTACAATATCATCAACAACTTCTATACCTGTACTTCCTTCATATCCATAATGGACAGCACCAACTATACTAGAAAGATCTGCTCCTTGAAAAATTGCCGCAAAAATACTACCCAATAACACTCCCCCCAAAAGACCAGGGATAGCAGGAATTTTAAAAACAACCATTAAAATAACCAATACAGCAGGTAAAAGTAAAATTGGATTAATTGTAAAAGTGTCGGACAACGTCGTCATGATAATTGTAATATTTTCAGTATTAGCTTCACCACCTGCAAATCTTGCCCCTAGGATTCCATATAAAATTAATGCAATTATTAAACTTGGTGTGACCGTATAAACCATATGGCGAATATGGTCAAATAATTCTGCACCAGTCACACAAGGCGCAAGGTTTGTGGTATCTGATAATGGTGACATTTTATCACCAAAATATGCTCCTGAAATTACGGCTCCAGCTGCCATAGCAGGTGGTATTCCTAGTCCCGCTGCTATACCCATTCCAGCTACACCAACTGTTCCTGCCGTGGTCCAAGAACTACCAGTAGCAAGAGATGTTATACAGGCAATAAGACAGATAGCTACTAAGAATATTTGTGGGTTTAAGAGCATTAGGCCATAATAAATCATCGAAGGTACTACTCCACCAAGCATCCATGAACCTATAATCATACCTATAATCATTAAAATAATTATAGCCTTCATGGCTGATGTAATGCCTGCAACGGCCCCCTCTTCTAATTCTTTCCACTCCATACCAGTCCGAAGTGCTATTAAAGCGGTGAAAATTGCTGCAGCTATAAGTGGAATATGGGGATCTCCCCCCAAGACAATAAGAGTGTAAGATAAGGCTATTACCAAAAACAGTACACTAATTACCGCTTCCCAAAAATAGGGTTTTCTTGGTTCCGTCAATTAAATTCCTCCTTTAAATTTTTTCCAATAAAGTGTCGTTAATTATAATAACACAGTACAAAATATATTTACACAACTTTTTTGTTCATTTTGCAATTTTTTTGAATATTCTTTACTTTAAATTGTTAGACGCGCTAAATCTAGCTGTTTCCTCTAAGAAAAAACACAGTCCCGCGGATTTCCTTCTGAAAAGTCTATGACCTTTGGATTGCGCATACGAAAATCTTCAGTCCACTCCATATACTCTAGTTCTATACAGATCTCAGGGTTTACCCAATAATACTCTTCTCCCTTTGATTTTTTTGGTGGGTTAATAAAGGGTATCTTAGTATCTTTTGCACTAGATTCAAAATATTGTTGCAAGGCTTTCCACTGGTTGTGGCTTATACCAGAGCTTGCATTTCCTATATAATAAAATAACTTATTTTCCTCATTATATAATCCTATTAACAAAGACCTTATTTCCCCCATTTTTGTTGAATACCCACCTATAACCCCAGTTAGCTTCTGCCATACTTTAATTTTTTGCCAATAACTAGTCTTTTCACCTATTATATATGGACTATTCATCTCTTTAGCTACTATTCCTTCTAGACTTTCCCGTTCTGCAATTTCAAAGAGATTTATCCCATTATGATGTACACTATCAACACTTTTTATAAGAGGGTTTTCGGGCAGAATCTGTGCTAAAATTTTCTGCCTTTCTAGTAGCGGCTTATCTATAACGCTCTTTCCTTCAAAGTAAACTATATCAAAAATCATATAAAACACAGGTACTCTATGTATCAAATTAGAGATTTTAGTACTGCTCTTTGCTAAGTCTCTTTTGAGCACACGCCTAAAGTTGGGCTTCATATCTTCACCAAGAGTAATTATTTCTCCATCTAGGACTATTCCTTTAGGTAAAGTATTAAGTAATGTTATAAGTTCAGGATATTGTTTTGTCCTTTCATTAAGTTTCCTATTAAATAAGCGTACTTCATTCTTATAAATATATGCAAGGCAACGAACACCATCCCATTTTATTTGAAATAGATAGTTGTCAGAATCAAAGGGCATAGCTTGATTTATTGGTTCCATGGGTTTCAATGGGGCAGGCAATAACATACAAAATCCTCCATTAAAGATAAACTAAATGCCCTAGACTAATAGCCGGGGCTTCAAAAAATAACTCTTAACTATAGTCAAGAGTTATTTTTTGCAAACAAATATATATTATCCAATGGCAGAGCCATTTCTAACTACTTTCCTTTAATTTTACATTCATTCTGCCTAATAGGATTGATTTTTTCCGATTAGCAATATATACTCCTATAAAAATTAGTAATCCCCCTGCAAAATGATAATAGCTTAATTCTTCTCCCAGTATAAAGATGGAAAATACTGCTGCCGTTAAAGGCACCACATTTTGAAAAACTGCCACTTTACTGGCACCTAAATATTTTACCCCATGAAACCAAAAAAGAAAAGCCATGGCACTAGCTACAATAGCTAAAAATACAATTGAAAAAATGGTCCACCCACTAATTGTATCAATGGAAAAGAATCTGTAATAGGGTATTGATAAAAGAGTTAATACTATAGCCCCAATACCACATGCATAGGTAATGGTCAAAAGAGAGCTAAACTTTTTGCTAGTAAACTTCCCCACTATAGTATACAAAGACCAGTTAAAAACTCCAAAAGCTATCAAAATATCTCCTTGGTTAAAATTTAAATTTAATAAAACTTCCATTGAACCTAATGATATTATAACAATCACACCTGAAATAGATAACAATAATCCTAGCCAGTGCTTGATAGTGACCTTTTCTTTTAAAAACCATGAAGAAAGAAGTGCAGTAATAACAGGCCCTGTAGCTACAATTAAAGATCCATTTATTGCATAAGTCGTCTTTAAACCTGTAAAAAAGCATACATTGTACAACACAATACCAGTAAATCCGGCTGCAAAAAGCAAGGGTAAGTCCCTTACTGAAACTAGGCTGCTTTTACCCTCTTTAGCAATTAGGATAGGTAAAAGAACAATAAAAGCTAAAATGAATCTCCAACTAGCAGCAATCAAAGGATGAAGTTCTTGAACAGCATATCTAGCCGCAACAAAAGAAGCCCCCCATGAAGTGGTGGCTACTAATAATAAAATATATATAACCCATTTCTTTGAATAATCCATTTAAGCATCCCCGGCTGAATAATATATTTATAAACTTATTACTATTTTACTCCAAATTTTAATTTGTGCAAGGAGTAAATTCTAGTTTTTCTCCTCTTTGGATTGCTAACCGATCCGCAGTTCCAACTTTAAGCTCAAGCACCTTAGTACTTCCCTTTACAGGTGGCCATAAACTCCAAGGAGGTATATCCTTTATTATGTTAATAATTTGGTTATCTTTTGACAAAAAAACAGCATCAATGTGAAAGTTCATGAAGAAGGTATGAATAGAATTGCAGGGCAATAACAAAAGGCCTTCATCTTCCTTAATTTCTCTTCTTCCCATCAGACCTTTAAACCTACTAAAGAAAGTATCAGCAACTTTAATTTTTATTTCTTTATCCTCATGATAATATTTATACATATCAACCACCCTCGTCTTTATCATTGATTAACTTGGAAATTACATGTTTAAAAACATTTTCATAAGATTTATAAGAGCGGGACCTAGAAGTACTATAAAGATACAGGGAAATATAAAAAATACCATTGGAAATAACATTTTAATAGGTGCCTTCATTGCCTTTTCTTCTGCCCTCTGTCTGCGGTTTACCCTCATCTGGCCAGATTGTATCCTGAGCATATTTCCCATACTCACACCTAGCTGATCAGCCTGAACTACTGCACCTATGAAGTTAGATAAATCATCTACTTGGGTTCGGTATACTAGGTCTTTTAAAGCATTCCTTCTTGATTTTCCCATTTTTATTTCGTTTAAAACTACCGTAAACTCTTTCGCAATCTCACCTTTAACCTTTGTGGTTACCTTTGCTATGGCTGAATCAAAGCCTAGGCCTGCCTCAACACTAACTGTAAGCAAATCAATTACATCTGGAAGGTTCCTTTGAATTTCTTTTTGCCTTTTCTCTGTCTTGGTTTTCAAATATAGCTTTGGAAGATTATAACCAACAATGGTAAGTACTAATCCTCCAACTAATACTCTCATATTTTCATAATTTAAGAAATGAATTAAAAAAGATCCCCCAATGCCAAGAATTAAACATAATCCAATTTGTATAGAAATAAATTCAGATGGCCCTAAATTACCTGGATTGCCTGCTAATATAAGCTTTTTTTCTAAGTTATCTTTACCCTGTTGTGGTAAAAGCTTTCCCAGTTGAGCCGAGGTAGTCTCAAAAAGAGGCTTTAATACTCTTTCTCTTAGCGGTTTATTCAACTCATTTAATTCATTTTCCTTAGAGGTTTCACCAATTTTTTCAAGACGTAACTTTAATGTTCTTTTTTTTCTAGTAACCATCTCAACCATTGTAATAATCATCAGGGTAGTGGTTATAAGTATTAAAAAAGATAATGCATAGAGCATGGTTATTTCCCCTTTATACTTCTATTTTAATAACTTTTTGGATAAGTAGAAATCCTATTACCTGTGAGGTTAGGCCTATACCTACTGCTATTAAGCCAATGGGTTCTCTAAATAAAGTAAGTATGTAGTTCTGATCTATTAAAAATATCATAACCGCTAAAGCAATTGGCAATGAACCGATTATCATTCCAGATATTCTTCCTTGAGCTGTAAGTGTCCTTATTTCCCCAGCAATTCTAATTCTTTCCCTAATGGTATCTGATATATTGTCCAGTACTTCAGCTAGATTACCTCCTACTTGTCTCTGAATTAATATTGCTGTAATTACTAGACCTAAATCTTCACTTCCAACTCTTTCAGTAAGATTATCAAGTGCCAGATGGGTAGGCGTTCCCATGGATATTTCTCTTAAGGTTCTATTAAATTCTCCTGAGATGGGATTTGGCATTTCTTTACTTACCATATCCATAGCCTGCATAAAGCTAAACCCTGCTCTCATGGAGTTTGATATAATCACGAGGGCATCCCCAATTTGTTTATCAAATAGTTTTAATCTCTTCTTAAGAGTGGATTCTACAACGATCTTGGGTAATATGGAGCATATTACTACCAGCAGTATTGTTAGACCTATGTTTTGTAGTACAACTGCTCCTAATATAACGACAGCTATGATTATTAAGGAAATAACAGTTAAAAATTCCTCTCCTTTTAGAGGAATACCAGCTTGTAATAGTTTCTTTTCAACTTTTTTAACCCTATTTTTTGCTACCCAAAATCTACTAAGAAGCCTTAATAGCTCAATCCAACTAAGCCTTGTAAGAAGCTTTCTATTTTCTTGATTTTTCCCTGCTACTTCTTTTAACCTCTTATTTAAAAATCTTTGTTCCCTGGTTATAAAACTATGGATAAGGAAAACTACAAGAGCAACATTTAGAGCTGCGAGTGCTGGCACAGAAATCATATTACCACCCCATCCCTGAAGCCGCTAAAAGGTTCAAAGATGCTTTCTGGAAGATTAACCCCAGTACCTTTTAGCTTATCGGCAAACTTTGGTCTAATACCTGTAGCTTTATGGTCTTGTTTATAAATAAATATATCCTGCAAAACGGGAATATCCCCTTCTAAGCCCAATATTTCTGTTATGTGAGTAATCTTTCTGCTACCATCTTTCATTCTAGACTGTTGAATCACTAAATCAATAGCTGAGACAATCTGTTCTCTTATCGCCCGTATTGGCAAATCCATTCCAGACATCAAAACCATTGTTTCAAGTCTTGCTAGCATGTCCCTTGGGGTGTTAGCATGGGCAGTAGTAAGAGAGCCATCATGACCTGTATTCATAGCCTGCAGCATATCTAGTGCCTCTCCACTTCTAACCTCACCTACGACAATCCTAGTAGGTCTCATACGAAGTGAGTTCCTAACTAGGTCACGAATTGCAATTTCACCTGTTCCTTCTATATTTGGAGGTCTGGTTTCTAGTGATATTACATGGGGCTGAGAAAGCTGTAGCTCTGCAGCATCTTCAATAGTAACTATTCTCTCATCTTTTCCTATGAATCCTGATAAACAATTTAAAAGTGTAGTTTTACCTGAACCAGTACCCCCTGAGATAATAATATTTAGTCTTGCTCTAACACATGCTTCAATAAATTTTGCCATTTCAGGGGTGAGTGTACCAAAGCGAATCAGATCTACCATTTTAAACGGTTCCTTTGAAAATTTTCTTATGGTAATTGTTGGCCCAGTTAAAGATAAAGGAGGAATAACACAATTTACCCTTGATCCATCTAGTAGTCGTGCATCCACCATAGGCATACTTTCATCAATCCTTCTTCCGATTGGCGAAACAATCTTCTCGATGATGTGCATTACATGCTCATCATCACGAAATCTTACATTTGTTAATTCAAGCTTACCCTTTCTCTCAATGTAAACCTGATCCGGACCATTTACCATTATCTCTGTGATAGTTTCATCTTCCATGAGGCATGTTATTGGACCCAATCCATTTATCTCATCAAGCATGTCTTTTACCAGCTGTTGCTTTTCAGCCCTAGGCAGATAGATATTTTGTTGGTCTACTAGTTCAACTATCTTTTCTTGCATATCCTTTTCAGGCTTTTCCTTATTTCTTTCAGTTTTTCCAAGCTCCTTAATAATTTTTAAATGAAGCTCCTTTTTTAATTCTTGATATGCTTCTTTTTCAGTTGACCCTGTATTAATTATGCTTCCAAAATCTTTTCTCTTTGTAGCTACTGGACTTTTTTCTAACCTATCCATTAAGGACATAGCTTACACCCCTTGTATGGTAAGGATTCTATTTAATAGTCCCCTCTTCTGTGGAACCATCTTGGGCTTTTTCAATATAGACCAACTTAATCCCTCTACTGATTGGGCAATCTTTGATGCTGGGTTGTTGATCATGAAGGGAATACCCTTATTTATAGAATCAACAACTAATTTTTCAGAATGAGGAATTTCGAAATCAATATATTTATCGAGGGTTCTTTCTACATCAGAAACACTAAGTCCCCAATCCTTATTTGCCTTGTTTAAAACAAGCTTTGCCTTGTCTAAATGTTGCAATGATTCCAACACTTCTAGTGATAGCCTTGTATTCTTTATAGACAGTAAATCTAAGGTAAGCATTAGATATATTGTCTGGGAAAAATCCATTACAGTAAGATTAATTTCACTAAAAGACGAGGCAGTATCGATGATGATGAAATCATAGCTTTGTTTTAATATATTTAAAATACTTTCTATATGGTCTGCTGTGATTAACTCAGAATATTCTGGCCTTGTTGGGGCAGGAAGTATATCAATTTCGGAACCTGGATGCTTTAACATGTAATTTTGGATTAACTCTAAATCAAGCTCTCCTTTTTCTTGGACCAAATGGCTTATAGTTCGTTTTGGCATTAGATTTACCATAGCTGAAACGTCCCCAAACTGTACATCCAAATCTATTAAGGCAACCTTCTTTGATGTTAGTGTCTGCAAGCTAATCGCTAAGTTTACAGCTATTGATGTCTTGCCTACTCCACCCTTAGTGCTAAAGACTGTTATAACCTTTGGATCGTTCTTTGTATATGTTTGCTCAAGAAGGTTTTTGTTTTTCTTGCGATGTTCCATACGCCATACTTTTTTTATTGCTTGCACTAGCTCTTCTTCTGAAAAAGGTTTTGCTATGTAGTCTTTGGCACCAGCCCGCATTGCCTTTTTCATATATTCCATTTCAGCTTGAACTGTCATCATTATTACTGATATTTCTGGATAAAGGATAGTCAATTGTTCAGTAGCCTCTAAACCGTTAAGATCTGGCATATTGATATCCATAAGCACTATATCTGGCTGTTTACTCTTGATTGTCTTTAAAGCCTCTTTCCCACTTGCTGCTTCACCTACTACTGTTATTTCATGATCTAAAGAAAGTAATCTCTTAACATTGTCACGGGTTTCTTGGATATCATCAACTATCATTACTCTAATGGTCATATTAATACCTACCTTCTAACTAATTCTTCTAAGGTGATGGGGCGTTCACCAACTCTGCCCTCGTCTCTTGGAGACCTGAGTAGCATTCTGATTGTTCCTACTTCTGAGGCTAATACTAGTTTAGGAGCCTCAGTAGGGTTAATCTGTAAAGTAATAGTCTGCTGCTCCTTACCCTGCTCTAAAATGTCTCGTGCAAGCTGACTGCCTAATGCTAGTACTTCTATATTTTCTAAAATAAAACTTGTCTGGGTAATATCATTAGTATCTAATGTGACAATGATGTCTACTCTGTCACCTGGCAGAATTAAATAATTTAGTGAAGATACTTGGTTAATTCCCAGGGTTACAGCCCTCATACCTGGGGTAACTGCATATGCCAAGCCTTCCTCAGTAGATTCTTGATCCATAAGATGGGTACCTAGAAGGGCTTCACCCATAGTAAGGGGCACCTTGTTAAGCTTTCCCACAGCGTCATCCATCTTAAATGTGGAATCGGGATGAGCGTATTCAACAGGTATCTTTTTCATTATTAGAAGATCCTTACTCAATATTGTGTCTTGTGGTATGTTTATAGCGCTACACACTACCTCTGTATATTCTGTTGTGTCTAGCTTATCTTTCATGTCTTCTAGATAAAGATAAGCTACAGTTGCAGTAATTATACTGACTATCAGAGTTATTATTAACAACTTTTTATTTATCATTTGCCTTCCCCTTTATTCCACCCTCATGGTAGCATCACCATATACCCATTGAGGATTATCAAATATTTGTGATATTACTGGCATATAAATCTGCACAGGATATGATACTTTTACGGTTAAATGGCTACCTCTAGAGGGGTTTATTGGGCTTACTTCAACTTCTATTAGCTCCTCACTTAAACCATTTGCTGAGTCTTTAATTTTTGTCATTATATTGATTTCATCATAGCCAACTACACCGAGTCTAGCGCCTTCTCTAGCTGCATGGTTGACTGTAAGATAAGTAAAAAAGACCCTTGAAGTTTCCACTACTCCCCCAAGAAGCAGTAAAAAAACTGGTAGAACTAATGCTAATTCAACAAGTGCTTGTCCTCTTTTATTTCTAATCCACTTCATATTCATCACCTGTCACTTTTATCGAATTAGTAGCACAAGGATAGTTCCAATAAATATTGCTATCCCGTAGGGAAATGCATACTTTTCTTGATCTTGAAATGTGTTCTTTTCACTTACCTGTCTCTTGAAAACAGGTAATGCTACGAATAGGTAGAGATTAGCGGTTAATCGACCAAATACTTCTCTCCACATGCTCCTTTTAATTATGAGCATTACTGCAATCAAACCACCTGCCAGAAAAGTGGCCAGAATTGTTTCAAAAGTAAAACTAACTCCTTTTAAAGCTCCCACCACCATCAGCAGCTTCACATCCCCTGCTCCCATTCCTCCCATCATGAATGGAAGTATTAAAATTACTGTTACTATTCCAATGCCTTTAAGCGAGTCCAGTAATCCTTCCATTCCGTACAAAGTACCATTTAAGATTAATCCTCCAGCAATGGCTGGGAAGGTTATTATGTTATATATTTTTCTCTGCCGGATGTCTGTTATTAGGCAGACAATCAGGACTATGAGAAGTATTGCGTTTGTAATATGTGGGGTGTACATAATAACCTTCCTTTCGTTAGGTTAAAGCAAGTAGTCTTACTTAAGCTAAGTTGTTTAGTTTTAAAAAGAAACCCTACTTGAATGTAGGGAGTTTGTTGGGTGAGTAATAGACATATTTTATGTTACAATTCCATTATTTATTACGTTCATTAATAACTTGTTTTTAATCTTCTTATGGTGCTGTTGGGAGTTCATTAGAAATCGATTGGAATACAGCCTGTATTTGTCCACCCATAGTACCTAAAATTGCAACCACCACTACTGCTATTAAACCTAAAATCAATCCGTACTCAGTTAGTCCCTGTCCGTCTTCTTCATTCCAAAACTTTTTAATAATTGTTAACATTGTTTGTAGACCTCCTTAGAATTTTCTTAATCTTATTGTACAGAGGAATCAAAAAAATGAGTATCCGGCAAGATACCCATTTCCTATAATTGTAAGTCCTAATTATAAAGACAATAGTCCTAGATTACCTTTTCTTTTATAGCCCAGATTGCCACCTGGACCCTATCTCTTAAGTCTAGTTTTCTAAGAATATTAGTTATATGATTTTTAACTGTTTTTTCACTAATAAATAGGGTTGATGCAATCTCCTTGTTATTCAAGCCCTTAGCTAGTAGTTTTACCAACTCCATCTCTCTATCAGTTAGGTCGTTTCCTTTGAAATCTTTATTTTGCCTAGAGGCAAGGGTTGTATAACTACTAAGTACTTTGGCCGCTATCTGCGGATGTATAAATGACTGCCCTTTTTGGACATTTTTTATGGCATCTATTAGACGTTCCGGTTCAACATCCTTTAAAAAATAACCCTTGGCACCTGCTTTTAAAATCTGTAGTATTCTATCCTCTTCTTCACATACTGTCAAGGCAATTATTTCGGTTCTAGGTAGTATATCTCTAATCTTTAAGCATGCTTCTATTCCATCTATGCCAGGCATATTAATATCCATAACAACCACATCAGGCTTAACCTTCATTGCTATCTCAACTGCCTGATTACCATCATTTGCTTTCCCCACAACCCGTATAGCATCGTCAAAAGAAAGTATCTTTTCCAAACCTTCAGTTATTAATGGATGATCATCAACTAGTAACACCTTGATAGCTTCCATTCACAAATCACCTCTCCTTTAACGGAATAATAGCGGATACCCTGGTCCCCATTTTAGAGGAAGAGACTATTTTTACATCTCCCCCTAGTAACCGGGCCCATTCTCTCATTCCCTTTAAACCAAACCTATTTGAATGCAGTCCTTCTTCCACATTAAAACCAATTCCATCATCTTTTACTACTGTATTAATTTTAAGTGGAGCCTTTTCTAGTGTGACCTTTACTACTGAGGCATTTGAATGCTTTCTCACATTATTCATACACTCTTGAATTATTCTAAAGGTTGCTACCTCTATTTCAGGTGCGTATAATTGTTCATTTCCTGAATATTCAAAATCAACAATTATTCCATTTTTTTCTTGAAAGTCTAATAGAAAACGTTTCAATGCAGCTATTAACCCCAAGTCATCCAAATCCATAGGTCTTAAATCAAAAAGTATTTTACGAATTTCTTCAAGTGT
This sequence comes from Desulfitibacter sp. BRH_c19, assembly GCA_001515945.1. Classification (NCBI taxonomy): domain Bacteria; kingdom Bacillati; phylum Bacillota; class Clostridia; order Neomoorellales; family Desulfitibacteraceae; genus Desulfitibacter; species Desulfitibacter sp. BRH_c19. The sequence goes on along the minus strand of LOER01000025.1, from coordinate 58,954 downwards.
CTTACGAGCAAAGTTTTTTAATTGTGATAGCTCTTCTGGAAGCACCTCTGGCCTCTTTTCCAAAACCTTTTCACAAAACTCTATCCGCAGTACTATATTAGCTAATGATTGGGCAGGACCATCATGAATTCCCCTTGCTACCCTTCTTCTTTCTTCCTCTTGGGCTTTAATAACTGCAAGTCCTAATTCCTGCCAATTTTGTACTTTACCAACTTCCTCCTGGATGCTTTTTAGGTTGGTGCTTAAAAAATTCATGGCAACTCCAACTTGAGATACAAGAGATTCTGCCTTTTCAGCAGTATCTTGCATTCTTTTATACTGCTGTTCAAGCTCCAATCGCCTTATCTTAAATTGCACTTCTTTTTCTCTAAGTAAAGCCAACTGTATCTGGATATCCTTTGTTGTTTCATAAGCCTTTCTTATATCGTCTTCGATGTACTTATTAAAGTTCTTGCTCACTTCTGCAAGTCTTATTCTAGCCTTTTTTTCCTTTTTTTCCCACCAATCAACCTGTTCAACTACTTCAAGCGTCTCATGTTTAATCTTAAGCATAGATGCCTCTGTCCTTACACATTCCTGTCTAGCAGATTCTGCTATATCATAAAGCTGATTCTTTCCAGTTTCAATTCTAGAGATAACATCTTTAAGAATCTTGTCTATTATTCCAGTTTCAATCATAGGCTTCACTCCCGATAACTACTGATTACTATCAAGGGCTAGATTAGCTAATTTATCTGCTTCTTTATTCTGCTCTCTTGGAATATGAATTGCTTTAAATTTTTTAAAGTTCTTAGTTAGCTCTTTAGCCTGCTGATATAGAGGTTTTAAACCTTCATTCTTTACCCTGTATTCACCTGCAAGTTGCCTTACAAGAAGTTGACTGTCAGCATATAACGTTACACCTGTAGCTCCCAATTCAGTAGATACTTCTAACCCTCTAATTACAGCTTTATACTCAGCAACATTATTTGTTGCCACACCAATAAATTCGTTTTCTTCCCTTAAAACCTGACCATATAAATCATAAATTATTACGCCTATTGCGGCTTTACCAGGGTTACCCCTTGACGCACCATCTGTATAGACATTTATATCCATTATTCCACCCCAACACATTACAAATTAGTAACTAATATTCTACCACAATTTTCGCAGATTACCAACTTTTTCCCAGCCTTAACTTCAGCTAGAGCTACTTTATGAATATCTATATTGCATCCTCCACACTTATCACCGTGTATCGGAGCCAAAACATTATTACCGAGTTTTTTAACATTCTTTAAATAGATATTTAGTAAACTATTATCTATTTTTTTCTCCATTTCTTTTATTTGTTTAACTAATTCATTTAAGTTTACTTTATCAATTTCTCTATCTTGTTTGTATTTATTAGTCTCATCTTGATAAGGTTTATATTCTGTCATTAATTCTTCTTTTTTGTTCGCCAAATCCTGCTGTAAGGAAGTAAATTCATCGTTTTCCTTAATATATGTGTCTTCTGTTTGTTTTTTATGATCGGTCAACTCATCTAGCTTTTTCTGCATGGATAATAATTCTTTTGGATTTGTAACATTTCCTTCATAAAGCTGTTTTTCCACATCTTTTTCTTTTGCTTCTATATCTTCTATTAAGGTATTAATTCTCTTTACAACCTTAGCCTTTTCTTCTAATAGTACTTTCAACTCTTCCTTTTCTCTATTAATTTGTTCAATCCTTTTCTTCCATTCAAGTAATTTTTCTTTCTTAGTAATATTGTTTACTTTACCCTTGAGTTTGAAATATTCATCTCTTAGATTTTGATACTTATACAGTTTTTTAAAGTTCATAAAATACACCTCCATAAAATAATGAAAGATAGGGGAAACCCTATCCTATAAAAAAGTCCATGGCTCACTATTTACTTTAGAAATCATAACTTCTACTTTACGTTTTTGGACATCTAATTTACTTTTAAGATTATTCGCAAAATATGGTACAACCAATTTTTCTGTGGTTCCATGACCTGCATCAATAACACAGATACCTAAGCTTTCTGCCTCCTGTGCTTGATGATAGCTTATATCTCCCGTTATAAATACTTGAATTCCTGTAAATGCTGCATTGCTAATTATGGAACCTCCTGATCCCCCACAAACCCCAACTTTTTGAATTTTTTCTGGGATAATACCAGCAACTTTTAGGACAGGGGCCTGTAGTCTTTCTTTTACCATTTCTAAAAATTCATTTTTCGCAATGGGGATATCATATCTCCCTGCTAAACCTAAACCATATTTATCTCCAGAATTGGCTAGTGGATAAATATCATAGGCAACCTCTTCATAAGGGTGTTCCTTAAGCACAGATTTAAGAACTGTCTTTAGGATTTTTTCAGGTACAATTGTTTCCAGGCGCATTTCCTCAACGTCTTCAATCTCTCCAGTCGAACCCAAATATGGATTAGTACCCTCAAGAGGTTTAAAAGAGCCTATTCCTTGGGTACCAAAAACACAATGTGAATAGCCCCCTATCCAACCTGCTCCCGCATTACCCATGGACATCTTTACATGTTCCACATGGGACATTGGTACAAACACTACTAGTTTTAAAAGTTTTTCTGCTTTTTCTACTTTAAGAATTTGCCCATCCTCTAAACCCAACTTTTCAAAAAGAATTTGATTGACTCCATTTTTACATAAGTCCAAATTAGTATGGGCAGCATATAGATTAATCTCGTTTTGTACCAGCTTTTTAAGTATTACTCCTAAGTTGTTATCCCAACGTATATTGCTAATAGGCTTAAATATTAAAGGATGATGGCATATAATCATACCAACACCATTTGCAATAGCCTCATCTACCACCTGCTCATTTACATCAAGAGAAACCAAGATTCTTTCTAATTCCTCCTTTGGGCTACCAACTATCAGCCCAATGTTATCCCAATCATAAGCTAGGTTTTTAGGAGCAAGCTCCTCAATTATCTGCATTATAGTAGCTACCTTTACAGACATGATACTAACACCTTCTCCAAACAATTTGCCTTGGCATCATAGTACTTCATCTTATCCTTAGCAGTAATCTTATTACTTTTATCCATGTTATTTGCTATCTTTCTGTATCTTTGGATCTTTCGTTCTAATAATACTGGAAATAGCGGATGTCTTTTAGAATATAACATTGGCCCTATCTCTATAAGTATATCATCAAATTCCTGGGATTGGCCAGGCTCTGCAATAATAATTTCATACAGCCTATTATTTTCCTTAACTAAATCTTCATCACTTATTTTTAATCCTTTAGTATAAAAAAGATAATTTCTTACCAATTCACATCCATTCATTGGTTGTAAAATTATCTTTTTAACATCTTTGAGTAGGCTAGCCCCTCTTTTCAATATTTCAACGATAGACTTTCCACCCATGCCAGCTATGACTACAACATCTACCTGTTCGTTTAGTACAGGTTCCAAACCATCACCCTGACGCAATTCAATATCTTTTTCTAAACCAAGGGTACTAACATTTTTTCTGGCTTTTAAGAATGGACCTTGGTTTATTTCAACTCCAATAATTTTACATGCCAAATTATTCTGTATTAAAAAAATAGGTAATAAAGCATGATCTGTTCCAACATCTACTACAAGAGAGTTGGGTGTTATATATTTTGCAATTGTGGCAAGCCTTACATTTAGCATAGATTGCCTCCCATTATACAAAAATAATTTTATTAGTAGTTAATTCACCAAAACTTTGAGGTTTCCCTGCATTTTTTACAAAAATATTTTCTCTTCTTAATAATATCTAATTATATTAAAAAATATGCAAAATTTACCTAAATAAAAAAGCCTTGCTATTCACAAGGCTCATCTGTTAATATGGTGGGCGATGACGGGCTTGAACCGCCGACATCCTGCTTGTAAGGCAGGCGCTCTCCCAACTGAGCTAATCACCCATATCAAGGTGCAGGTTTCTTGCTTCTTTATTGGTGACCCGTATGGGATTCGAACCCATGTTACCGCCGTGAAAGGGCGGTGTCTTAGACCCCTTGACCAACGGGCCGAATGAAAATGGTGGGCCCACCTGGGATCGAACCAGGGACCGACCGGTTATGAGCCGGTGGCTCTACCGCTGAGCTATGGGCCCAATAAAATGGCTCCCCGGGCTGGACTCGAACCAGCAACAACTCGGTTAACAGCCGAGTGCTCTACCATTGAGCTACCAGGGAACACCCTCGATACTGACAAAATACAGTATAAAACATTCCAAATCACTTGTCAATAGCAATTTTTACCTACTATTCAAGATAATCTTTTAATTTTTTACTCCTGCTTGGGTGCCTAAGCTTACGTAATGCTTTTGCTTCTATCTGTCTAATTCTTTCTCTGGTAACTCCAAATTCTTGCCCTACCTCTTCTAGTGTTCTAGTTCTGCCATCATCCAAACCAAAACGAAGTCTTAATACCTTTTCTTCTCTAGGAGTTAATGTATCTAGTACATCCTCTAATTGTTCCCTAAGTAGAGTAAAAGAAGCCGCTTCTGCAGGTGCTAGTGCATCCTGATCTTCAATAAAGTCACCTAAATGACTATCTTCTTCTTCTCCAATGGGAGTTTCCAAGGAAACAGGTTCTTGAGCAATTTTTATAATCTCTCTAACTCTTTCCTCCGGGATGTCCATTTCTAACGCTATTTCTTCAGGCATAGGCTCTCGGCCTAGTTCTTGTAGAAGTTGCCTAGATACTCTAATTAGCTTATTAATGGTCTCAACCATATGCACAGGAATTCTAATTGTTCTTGCCTGGTCAGCAATTGATCTTGTTATTGCCTGACGTATCCACCATGTAGCATAGGTACTAAACTTAAATCCCTTACGATAATCAAATTTCTCAACCGCTTTAATTAGTCCTAGATTCCCCTCCTGTATTAAATCAAGGAACAACATACCTCTTCCAACATAACGCTTAGCTATACTGACAACTAATCGGAGGTTTGCTTCAGCCAGTTTACGTTTTGCTTCCATGTCTCCCTGTTCTATTTTTATTGCTAATTCTATCTCTTCATCGGCTGACAGTAAAGGAACTCTTCCTATTTCTTTCAGGTACATCCTCACAGGATCATCAATTCCTATTCCTTCAGGAATTGACAAATCTATCTCAACGTCTTCCTTATCTTCTTCGTCGTCATCGTCTTCTTCTAATTTACCACTTTCAGGTATAACTTCTATTCCCATACTAGCCAAATGTTCATATATTTCATCAATTTGATCTGGGGTTAATTCTATACCTTGTAAAGTATCCATAATTTCCTTATACGTTAATATTCCTCTTTTTTTACCTAGCTCTATGAGCTGCTTCACACTTTCTGTCTTCTTGTTATCTTCTTTCACCATTGTCCCCCCTTCCATTAGGGTCATCATACTTACAATTATGACTTAATTTGTTTCCAATCTCTTTGAAACTCTACTAAATTTGATACCAATGAGTCGACTATATCCTTTTGTTCACTTTCTTCTGCTGCTGATATCTCTTTTTTAAGGTTTTCTACTTGTAACTTATACCAATTGTTCTTGATTATATATACACAATCATTGATTGAGTAAGTTTCTGTATCAACGGTCATTATTTCTGATAAATAACCCTGTAAATCCTCTGGAAGTGTGATAAGAAAATTTTTAAAGCAAAACTTGTCACTACCTCCACTATCTTCTACATACTTAATTAAGTCTCTTATCAATAACTTGGATTTTGAATATTGTAATGAGTGTACTCCCACATTTTCTTGAAACCACTCTATATTTTGGGGATTCTCCATTACATATCTCACCAAAAATCTTTCTACTTTAACTTGTGCACTATTTCCCATGAGATACTTTTCCTTGCTATTATTCCTTACTATTACCTTTTTATCCCTATTAGTACCAATATTTTGCAGGCTTCTTGAGTGCTTGCCCATCTCTGCAGCTATTACTTGTTCAGTTACTCCAATTTTATTTGAAATTAACCTTATATAGTATTCTCTTTCTACTAAACTGTTAACCTTTGTTAAGTCATTTATTATGAAATCCAATACCTTTTTCTTACCTTCAATTGTGTCTAATCTATTTTTTTGGCTAGCAATTTTAAGTTTATACTCAATTAATGGGATAGCTTTGTTTTTAACACAATCCATGAAACCTTCTGCCCCGTACTTTCTTATATAGTCATCTGGATCAGATTTTTCTGGCAATGTAAGAATGTTAACCTTGCATCCATTTTCGTTTAAAACAGACAACCCTCTTAATGATGCTTCCTGGCCTGCTTCATCAGCATCGTAAGCAATTACAACATTATCTGTATATCTTTTTAGTATTTTTGCTTGTTCGGCTGTAAAAGCCGTTCCTAATGATGCTACTGTATTTTTCACTCCATTTTGGTGAGTGGCAATAACGTCCATGTAACCTTCTACTAATATGACTAAATCTTTTCTCCTTATTTCATCTCTTGCCAAATTCATTCCATAAAGCAACTTGCTCTTTTGAAATATTTTTGTTTCAGGACTATTAAGGTATTTAGGCCCTTTTATAGAATCATCTATAATACGCCCACCAAAACCAATCACTAAACCATTTAGATTGTATATTGGGAAAATAATTCTTCCCCTGAAACGATCGTAATATCCTGAAGCATTTCCCTGTCTTGGACTAATCAGGCCGACTTTTTCCAAATCTGATACAGAAACCTTTCTTTTGGTCATAAACTTAGACAATGAATCCCACTCGTCTAAGGAGTAGCCAAGTCCAAATTCTGCTATAATTTCATTTGAAACCCCACGTTTTTTTAAATATTCAAGGGCTTTTTCACCTTTAGTACTATCAATAAGCATATAATTAAAAAACTTTTGGGCTAGCGAATTTATTTCAATAAGGGAATTTTTTTCTTTATCTACCTTCTTAATTAATTTGTTATCCTCTAGCAAAATTCCTGCTTGAGATGCTAAAAATTCTGCAGCTTCAACAAAAGTATAATTTTCAGCCTTCATGATAAAGGTAAACACATTGCCCCCAGCACCACAACCAAAGCAATAAAAAAGGCCCTTGGTAGGATTAACATTAAAGGATGGTGTATCCTCACTATGAAAAGGACATATGGCAACTAAATTCTTTCCTTGCTGCTTTAAAGATACATAACGTGATACAATTTGTTCTATAGAAACTCTTTCTAGAATCTCTTGAACTTTTTCCTCAGGAATAAAATTAATCACCTAAATCACCTAGCTAATTTGTTTATATCTTATTTCGTCATAAATCTCTTAAGTCCTCCTATATAATTGGATCACATAACAACCGAATCGTAATCCTCCCATTCCAATACCTATGTGGTATTGTGTTATAAGTGGTATTGGACAATTTATACTTATTCTATACATTTAGCTGTTTTCCTTCTACTTAAAGAAATTATGTAGTAAATTTAGATAAAGAATAGAAAAATGTATAAACATTGCATTATTTATATAAAAGATAGAGCAATACACCAATACTTTCCTGATGCTATAGTATATATCATATGATATATTAATTAATGAAAAGTATCATCCCTTCATATCTTATTATTTTCCCCTTTCATTTTTTATTAATGTCCAGTAACTATCAGTAGTGATAGGTCCCTGGATGATATTTTTAAGACCTCCCATTCTGGAGGTCCTTTTTTCTGCTTCTTTACTGTTTTCTTATAAAACAAAACTTGACTTGCGCCAAGTCCTTAGACGCAGGCGGCTTTGCACTGGTATTTCTACGCATTGCAAAATCAATGCTAGAACTACTGGCGGAAGCCTTAGTTTTTGTGAATACTATCTACCTTGTTTGAACTTATACTTGCTGATAGTATAAAAAAAAGGAGCCAAGCATCTCTTCGTCAGTCAGACTATTTAGGCATTGACTAGATACCTAACAGAATGCTTTGCTCCTCAAATCTATTATTAACCTGTTTGATTTTAAATATACATTAGTTTTTGCAACAATTAATTATAAATAGTTATATTATAATAATGTATTAGAATAGTGAAATGTTTTTAGTTTTTTAAATAATTGGAGTCTGAAACCCTAATGGTACAAACAATTTTTTATAACTAGATATGGCATATCTATCGGTCATTCCAGCTATATAATCTACTGCTAAAATATCTTTGCTATTATCTTGATAGTTATTTTCAAAATCAGAATGTCTCCGGTACTCTATTGGAATTTCTTGTGGATAATTACTGTAGTAGTGATAAATTTCCTCCACTAATCTCATGGCTTTTTTTTCCTCAGTTTTTGCTAAAGAGCCTATATAAACATTGTAAAATAAGAACTGGCGTAATTCATTCATCGCACAAATTATTTCCTTACTCATAGTAATATAAGGCTTATCCCAACTAGCCTCAATCATATCTCTGACCATTTTATTTATTCTTTCGCTATGCTTAAAACCAAGAACCTTAAGGCATTCTTTTGGTAAACTTTCAAGTGAAATTATTTTCCCCCTTATAGCATCATCAATGTCATGATTTATGTATGCTATTCTATCAGCAGTTTTTACTATCTGACCTTCTAATGAACTCGGAGTTCCATCCCCAGTATGGTTTAGTATTCCGTCTCTTACCTTCCAAGTAAGGTTAAGACCCTTACCTTGTTCAATCTTATCTACGACCCTTAAGCTTTGTATATTATGCTTAAAACCTTCAGGGCTAACCCTATCAAGAGCTGTTTCACCTGCATGACCAAATGGAGTATGTCCTAAATCGTGTCCTAAAGAGATAGCCTCTACTAAGTCTTCATTTAATCTCAATGCTCTAGCTACTGTTCTTGCTATCTGACTTACTTCTAAAGTATGGGTAAGCCTCGTACGGAAATGATCACTTTCAGGTGATATGAATACTTGCGTCTTATGTTTTAGTCTCCTAAAAGCTTTTGAATGTATAATTCTGTCTCTGTCCCGTTGAAAGCTTGTACGTACATCACATGGTTCTTCAGCAACTTGTCTCCCCTGTGAATCAATGGATTTTGTTGCAAAAGTGGAAAGCCAAGTTTCTTCCCTCTTTTCAAACATTTCCCTAAGAGACATTATTCTCCTCATCCTCTTCTTTTACTTTTTTTCTTATTAACCAACTAATCAGGATACTAATTTCATATAGTAACATTACAGGACCAGCCATTAGTAATTGAGAAACAACATCTGCTGGAGTTAAAAGTGCAGAAATTACAAAAATGATTAATACGGCATATTTTCTTTTTGCTACAAAAAACTTATAATCTGTAACCCCGATTTTTACTAGGAATACAACAGCTAGTGGTAATTGAAAAACTAGACCAAATGGTATTAAAAATCCTAAGACAAAAGATACATATCTAGCAAAGGAAAGCATAGGTACCAGATTGGCTCCCTGCCCAATGAAAAAAATTAGAGCAAGGGGGAGAACCACATAATAGCCAAAAACTACCCCTGCGGTAAATAAAATAGCTGACATAGGAGTAATTATATAAACATATTTTTTTTCATGAGCATATAAGGCTGGAAGTATAAAACTCCATAACTGCCAAGCAGTAAATGGGATTGTAATCATAACACCCGATAAAAGGCTTATCTTTATCTTAGTAAGAAATGCCTCTGTTACAGTCAACTGTACTAGTTGAATTTCTTTCCCAATTATAGGGGCATTGATCACCTGCGAAATCACTTCTTCAAAAAACACAAAGCTTACAATTGTTCCCAGTAAGATTGCCAGTATGAGTCTAATTATAATCTTTCGCAGGTCTTCTAAATGGTCTATTAGTGACATTGACATATCTGACATAAATTTGCCCCCTTTTGGTCACAAAATACTTATAATCTGAACACGGTACTTCAGATATATTGTAATTTAAAAATCAGCAAATGGCAAAGAGTTTTATCTTGTAGTGAATAAATATGTATTATGCATGACACAAATAGATAAGGCCAGAGGAATTACCCTCTGACCCTGAATGATTTCTTATTTTTATGCCTTTAATTGGGCTTGTGCTGCTGCTAACCTTGCTACTGGTACCCTATAAGGTGAACAGCTTACAAAATCAAGGCCAATCTGATGACAATATTCAATAGAGTTTGGATCTCCTCCGTGCTCACCACATATCCCTATTAATAAGTCTTCTCTACTGGCTCTCCCTTTGGTAACTGCCATTTCCATCAAGCGGCCGACACCTGCCCTGTCTATAACTACAAAAGGATTATCTTGGATGATTTTTTTCTCAAGATATGGTTGAAGAAATTTACCTTCAGCATCATCGCGACTAAATCCAAAACATGTCTGAGTCAGATCATTCGTTCCAAAAGAGAAGAAATCAGCAACTTGAGCTATTTCCCCAGCAGTTGCACATGCCCTAGGAACCTCTATCATAGTGCCAACTGTATACTCAACTTTAACTCCCTCATCTGCAAATACCATATTTGCTACTGCATCAACGAGTTCTTTTAATATTGAGAGTTCATTAACATGCATGACAAGGGGTATTTCTATTTCAGGAATAGCCTTGACTCCTTCTTTCGCGAGTTGAACAGCAGCTCTAAAAATGGCCTCAATTTGTGTTGCATATATCTCTGGGAAGGTAATTCCTAATCTACATCCTCTGTGTCCTAGCATGGGATTAGCTTCTGATAATGACTTAACCTTTACAAGTAAATTCTCTTTTTTCTTGAGCTCCTCTTCTGAACCACCAAGGCACTTCATTTTAGTTATATCTTCTATTAGTTCTTCTCTGTTTGGTAAAAACTCGTGTAAAGGCGGATCTAACAAACGAATAGTAACAGGATATCCTTGCATTACTTTAAATATTCCATAAAAATCTTCCTGCTGAATTGGCAATAACCTTTCTAATGTTGCCTTTCTTTCTTCAATATTTGAGGACAAGATCATTTTCTGCACAATTGGCAGTCTTTCCGGTCCCATAAACATATGCTCAGTTCTACAAAGGCCTATTCCTTTAGCACCAAATTCTCTAGCCTTTGCTGCATCTTCAGGGGTATCTGCATTGGCTCTGACACCTAAAATTCGTATTTCATCTGCCCATTCAAGTATAGTTTTAAATTCTCTACTTAATGTTGGAACAAGAAGAGGTACCTCCCCTTCTATTACTTTACCTGTAGAACCATCAATTGTAATTATATCTCCTTTGTAGAAAGTCTTACTACCTATTATTAGCTTTTGAGCATCCATATCAATATCAAGCCCATCACATCCACAAACACATGGTTTACCCATTCCCCTGGCAACAACAGCAGCATGACTTGTCATTCCACCATGCAATGTAAGAATTCCTTGAGCTCCAACTATGCCATTAAGGTCATCGGGAGTAGTTTCATTTCTAACCAATATTACTTTTATACCCTCATTACCCATATTTTCTGCTTCATCGGCGTCAAATACTATTTTACCTACCGCAGCTCCTGGAGATGCAGGAAGTCCATTAGTGATTACTTCAAAGTTATTGCTTGTATCAATTGTTGGATGCAATAAATGGTCAAGTTGAGTAATATCAATTCGACTAACAGCCTCTTCTTTAATTATTAGATCTTCTTTTACCATATCAACTGCAATTCTAATAGCAGAAGCTGCAGTTTTTTTGCCATTTCTAGTTTGCAGGATATACAAACTGTTGTTTTCAATTGTAAACTCTATATCCTGCATATCTTTGTAATGCCTTTCTAAGAGCTTACATGTATCAGTAAACTGTTTATATACAGCAGGCATATCTTCCTTCAGTTTTTCAATGGGTTGGGGGGTTCTTGTACCTGCAACCACATCTTCCCCTTGGGCATTTACCAAGTATTCACCATATAATTCTCTTGCACCTGTTGAAGGATTTCTGGTAAAAGCAACCCCAGTTCCACTATTGATGCCCATATTTCCAAAGACCATTGATTGAATATTTACAGCCGTACCTAATGAATCAGGAATTTTATGTAACTTCCTATATAGTATTGCCCGACTGTTTTGCCATGAATTAAAAACCGCTTCTATGGCTTTTAATAGTTGTTCCATTGGATCCTGAGGAAACTCATTGCCGTGCTTTAATCTCAGCATGGATTTAAACTTTTCTATTAAGTCTTGAAGGTTTTCATAAGAAAACTCATGATCGTATTCAATACCTAGTTTTTTCTTATATGATCTCAAGATAGATTCAAAGTTTACGTGTTCTATACCCATTACTACATCTGAGTACATTGTAATAAACCTTCTATAGCAATCAAGGGCAAATTTTTTGTCTCCAGTTATACTTGCTAAACCCTTAACTGTCTCATCATTTAAACCCAAATTTAGTATGGTATCCATCATTCCAGGCATGGATACTGCCGCTCCAGAACGAACAGATACTAAAAGGGGATTTTCGTTGCTACCAAACCCTTTTCCAGTAACAGTTTCTAAGTATCTTATATGTTCCACTATTTGATCTTGCATGCCCTCTGGAAATTCTTGACCTTTTTTATAATAGTCTTTACAAGCTTGAGTACTAAGAATAACCCCTGGAGGAACTGGTAATCCTATCTTTGTCATTTCAGCTAGGTTAGCACCCTTACCCCCAAGGATAGATTTCATTTCCTTGTCACCTTCATGAAATTTATATAGATACTTTTTACTCATTGAATCTCCCCCCATAAAATATTTCCATAATAGTACCAGCTGTTTCTTCAACTGCTTTATTAGTTACATTTATAACAGGACAACCAATTTTTTTCATAACAGTATCCGAGTATTCAAGTTCCTTAATTATTCTTTCAACAGCGGCATAGTTTGCATTTGAAGTTAAGCCAAGGCTTTTCAGCCTTTCTTTTCTAATTTCATATAGGTGATTTGGATCAATTATCAAACCAACCACTTTATTTGTTACCTTATAAAGCTCTTCCGGTGGTGATACCTCAGGTACTAATGGAACATTGGCGCATTTAATTCGTTTATGGGCTAGATACATGCTTAAGGGTGTTTTTGAAGTTCTGGAAACACCAACTAACACTATATCTGCTGCTATTAATCCCTTAGGATCCTTTCCATCATCATACTTTACAGCAAATTCTATTGCCTCTACCCTTTTGAAATATTGTTCATCTAGTTTTCGCAATAACCCAGGTTCTAACTTTGGGGGCCTCTTGAGCAGTTTTTCCATGGAAGTTAGCATGGGACTTAAAATATCAACTGCCCCTAGTCCCATTTCATTAACTAATTCTTCAAGGTATTCCTTTAGTTCAGGAATGACTAGTGTATATGCGATTAGACAGTTATATCCCTCAGATTGAGCAATTATCTCCTTTACTTGCTGCTTATTATTTACGTAAGGAAATCGTCGTATTTCAATATCACTTAAATTAAACTGACTGGCTACTGCCTTAGCCACTATTTCTGCTGTTTCACCTAGTGAATCCGACACCACAAAAACCTTTGGATTATTCTTATTTAAAATTACTACTCCCCCCTTACTTTCCTTCAATCATTTCTATGAAAACTCGAGTAATGTTTGATTTAGTAATTCTACCGATCACTTCTAAAATCCTTTCTTTTCCTTCTTCTTCAATTATTTTTATTACCGGAATACAGTCAACTTCATGTTCTAGCATCTTCCTTGCAGCAGTTAAAACTGTATCAGTACCTTCCACAGTAACAACATTAGGTAATCTAGTCATTACCACACTAACGGGTATTTTGTTCAAATCAGGTTTTCCTAGGATAGATTTCAGCAAATCTTTCTGTGATACTACTCCTTCTAGCTTTCCCCCCTCACTTACAACTATTAATGTTCCCACATCATTATTAATAAACATAGACACTATAGCATCATAAATTGCATCATCTTCCCTGACAACTACTGGAACTGATTTAACGTCTTTTACAAGAAGATTTTCAAATTGAATAATTCTTAAGGTTTTGCCACCTTTTTCATTGTAAAAATATCCTACCCTTGGTTTAGCATCTAATATTCCTGACATTGTTAGGATTGCCAAATCAGGTCTCAAAGCAGCCCTAGTTAAACCAAGGTATGCAGCAATTTGATCACTAGTTATAGGCTCGAAACGTTTAACTATAGAAAGAATGTTTTCCTGACGTTCATTTAACTGAATAATTCATCACCATCCCTTATTAGAACCTAAAATATACAGAAAAATCGGAAATGTGCTATACTTATTTTTAAACATGTTATATTATATACGATAATTATATGATTTTTCCTGCTTAATTATTAATTTAGCTGGTAGTTGAGTAAAATAGTACAGGAAAAGAATGCTATATACTAAAAAGAGACAAAGGCTTTGTTTACTAGTCTAAGCCCTTGTCTCACCAAAACTTACATCGGGTTCTGCCAGTTTTCTTGTGAATTCTGAATTCTGTTTATACTGAATTAGATAGATAGTCAGTTTTTATTATGATAATAATTTTGAAAGGTCCCCTAGGGGGCTAAGATAATCTACTATTGTTTTAAGAAGTGCTAGTCTGTTATTTTTAATGTTTTCATCTTTATCCATAACCATTACCTTTTCAAAGAAATCATCAATATATGGTTTAATAGATGAAAAATGCTCCAAAACTTCTGTGTAATTTTGATTGCCCCACAATGGTTTAGCTGTTTCTTGCATTTTATTGAACTTATCCCAGAGGATTTTTTCAGAATCATCTTGAAATAAATCATCTTTAACCTCTATAGTTACTGCGTTCTTTGCCAGATTGCCCGCCCTTGTAAATGCAGTAATGAGCTCACTATACTGGGGGTTATCCTTAAACTGCATTAAGGCTTGCCCTTTACTTACTGTCTCAAAGATATTGTTCCAGTTGCTTTCTAATACGCAATTAACTATATCATAGCTAGCTCCTTTATCCTCTAACAGGTTGGCTACCCTTTGCTTGAAGAATTCTTTAATAGCTATTAGCGTTTCCTGTCTGTCCATATCAAGCCCCTGCTTCTCATAGGTTTCTAAAGAAGCTTCTGCCAACGCAAACAGGTCAATCTCAAGTTGTCCTGCAAATATAATATAGCAAATTCCTTGTGCCTGCCTTCTTAATGCATAAGGATCCCCTGAGCCAGTTGGTCTAAGACCTGCCGCAAAGCAGCCACAAATTGTATCTATTTTATCTGCCATTGCTACAACACTAGCTTCGGTTGTACTAGGAAGAGAATCACCTGCATATCTAGGTTTATAGTGTTCTTTAATTGCAACAGCGACTTCTTCCTTTTCACCATGATGTAGTGCATAGTAATATCCCATTATACCTTGAAGTTCAGGAAACTCGTAAACCATATTTGAAACCAGGTCTGCCTTTGCGAGATAATTGGCTCTTAATACATTTACCCCTGCAGTAGGAGATAAGTTTAGTTTATCAGAAATATATGATGCAACCTCCTGATTTCTATTAACTTTCTGATACATGGTACCTAGTTTTTCCTGGAAAACAACAGCTTTTAATTTTTCCACGTCCCCATCAAGAGGAGCCTTAACGTCTTCCTCGTAGAAGAATTTACCATCATTTAGTCTGGCTTCTAGAACTTTTTCATTTCCCTGGGTCACTATATTAAGATTCCTTTCATCACCATTACGAACAGTAATAAATTTTGCTAAGAGTTTATCATTCTCATCCCATAACGGAAAATACTTCTGATGTTCTTTCATTACAGTTATTAAACCTTCCTCAGGTAGCTTCAGGTAGGATTGAGCAAACTTTCCGCAAAGGGCAGTAGGATACTCCAGTAGGTAGTTTATTTCCTCTAAAAGTTTGGAATCAGGCTTGACAATTCCCCCCTCCTGCTTAGCTAGTCCTTGAATTTGTGTCCAGACAATATCCTGTCTTTTATTCTGATCCACTATAACGTAGTTTTCTTCCAACTTGGAGAAATAAGTTGTAGCATTTGGTAACTCTATATTCTGATTGCCAAGGAAACGGTGACCTTGGGTCATCCTACCAGACATTACTCCTTCTAGTTCAATGGGAACAATCTCCTCACCATAAAGGCAGACTAGCCACCTTATAGGCCTTACAAAGCGAATATTTAGGTAACCCCATCGCATTGGTTTTGGAAAATCCAAACTTAAGATGAGTTCTGGCAAAATCTTTGGAAAAAGGTTCTTAATGTTCTCACCTTTTTTCTCAACAACTGCATAAACATATTTGCCCCCTGAGGTATCCTTTATCACAAGATCTTCAACAGAAATCTTTTGGCCTCTTGCAAAACCCTGAGCTCCCTTTGTGTAATTTCCATTTTCATCAAATGCGACCTTTATGGAAGGGCCTTTTTTCTCCTCAATTAATCCTTCTCCTACCTCCACAAGGTCTTCTATATATACAGTAAGCCTTCTTGGGGTTCCGTAAGTGTTAATACTTTTATATGCTATCCTCTCTTTTTCTAACAGTTTCTTTGTTTTAGTCTTTAATTCATCTAAAGCTCCTGCCATAAATCGTGCAGGAATTTCTTCTGTCCCTATTTCAAACAAGAAATCTTTAGTCATTACTTATTTCCCCTCCTTTTCGGTGCTTGCTACTTCATCTTCAAGGGGTAGTGGTCTTACGGCAGTACTTTTATCGGTTAATGCTTCAAGACCTAATTCTTGACGAACCTCTGAAGCTTTAATTAGTGGATATCCAAGCCTTTCACGCTGTTTTACATACCCATGGGCTACTGCCTTAGCAAGATCTCTTACCCTGTGAATATAGCCTGTTCTTTCAGTAACACTAATAGCTCCCCGAGCATCTAGTAGGTTGAAAGTGTGTGAACACTTTAAAGTATAATCATATGCAGGCTGTACAAGACCTAAAGCAATTATCTTGAAGCACTCCTTTTCGTACTGATTAAACATATCAAATAGCATTTTTGTATCTGCATATTCAAAATTATAATATGAATAATCCATTTCTGTTTGGTGGTGGATATCACCATAGGAGATATCTCCAATCCAGTTTATATCATATACACTATCTTTCTTCTGTATAAACATTGCCAGTCTTTCAATACCGTAAGTGAGCTCTGCACTAACTGGATGGCAGTCTATACCACCGCACTGCTGAAAATAAGTAAACTGAGTTACTTCCATACCATCAAGCCAAACCTCCCAACCAAGTCCCCAAGCTCCCAGGGTAGGAGATTCCCAATTATCTTCCACAAACCTAATATCATGTTTTTCAATGTCTATACCGATTGCTCTTAAGCTATCTAAATATAAATCTTGCACATTATCTGGTGATGGTTTTAAAAGAACCTGATATTGATAGTAATGTTGCAATCTGTTAGGGTTTTCCCCATAACGACCATCTGTGGGTCTTCTTGATGGTTCCACATAAGCTACATTCCATGGTTCTGGACCAAGTGCTTTTAAGAAGGTACCTGGTTGCATGGTTCCAGCTCCTTTTTCAACATCATAAGGCTGTATCAAAATACACCCCTTTTTTGCCCAAAATTCATTTAAAGACATTATAATCTCTTGAAAATTCATATCTAAACTCCTCCTTAGTTAATGTACGGTAACACACCTCTCTTGAAGCTATGCGTTGTCGCGAGGAATGTCCCTAACTTATGTCGCCGATGGATGTCCCTAACTTAAAAAACCCATCCACTGCAGTCTTTTTAGACTACAGGGACGGGATTGCCCGCGGTTCCACCCTGATTGAGCACATCATTAGTGCTCCACCTTAATAATTAGGGGACATTATGTACCCATAAGTTCGGGGACATTATGTACCCATAAGTTCGGGGACATTCCTCGGACACCCAGATTAACCCGTAATTGAGGTGTGTCCCCTTACCTTGTTAGCTCAGAAACGCCTTCAGCTTAACGTCTTTACTGGTTCCCACCAAACCCAGCTCTCTTTTCGCCTGACTAACCTGGCCCTTTAAAAGACTAATTAAACCTACTACTTTTCTTCATAGCTATATCTAATATTATTTCTTATTCAATTTAGCAAATCTAAATTGTTTTGTCAATATCTACTTCACACTCCACGTATTTCCCTAATAAACTTTATGGAGTTAATCGGTCTTTCTATAACAGTTTTTAGATATTCATACAGTAAGTCTTCAATAAAGTACTGATGCTTATCCTGAATTTTTATGCGACCAATTCTAGTCATATCCATTGCTAAGAGTTGCCCCATTATTCTAATTATGTTTATAGGTATCTCAACTTGATTATTAAGGCCATTTCCACATTGCCTACAAAGACACCCACCTTCAATACTATTAAACAGGGCATTTTCTTCTATTGTTTTACCGCAAACGACACATTGTAATAATTCGGGTAAGAAGCCAGCTGATTTTAGGAGTCTCAACAGGTAATGGGATGTGAGCTGGCTTATTGGAATACTTCCCATTAAGTGGCATAAAGAAACCGTATTTACAAAGATAGCTTCATTTTTTTCCTCTGAGGGCAAGATGCTTTCCAAGACTTCGGTTATATAGTTAGCATAACCAAATAAAAGTAAATCGCTTTTTATTTTTGGAAAACTATTTATAATTTCTCCCCCTATAATGGTATACATGGACTTCCCTTTATGGAGGTGTAGGTTTGAATAGGTAAATAACTGTAAAAAACCCCTCATTTTACTTTTGCTTTTACGTACACCCTTGGCAAGACAGGATATTTTGCCTTTGCTAGATGTAAAAATAACAAATATCTTATCTGCTTCAGCAAAGTCATACTCTTTAATTATAATTCCTTTAGTTTGAATTGGAGTTGCCATGGAAAACCTCTTAATTCTCAATCTTTCAAAAACCTTGTATCATATCCCATATTCTTCAAATGACTAGCCTCTTTTCGCCAGTTCTTTTTCACCTTTACCCTGATGTCCAAGTACACCCTAGTATTAAGAAGGCCTTCAATTTCCTCTCTAGCAGTCTGTCCTATGTTTTTTAGCATACTGCCACCTTTACCAATAATTATTCCCTTCTGTGAATCTCTTTCAATGTAGATTATCGCATCTAAGTACATCATGTTGTTTTGACGCTCTTCCATTGCATCCAAAACTACTGCAGTAGAATGTGGTATTTCATCTCTTGTTAAATGCAGGACCTTTTCTCTAATTATTTCAGCCACAACCATATTTTCAGGTTGGTCGGTTATCATATCATCTGGATAATACTGTGGTCCCTCCTCTAGATGACCACCTATTACTTCAATGACCTTTTCAAGGTTAATATTTTCAAGCGCTGAAATAGGAATTATTGTGTCACTAACACCTGTTGCCTGCCACTCCAGGTGTTTTTCCAGGATCTGTTGTTTCTCTAAACTGTCTATCTTATTTAATGCTATAATTATTGGTAGCTTTGAGTTGCTAAGTGTTTCATTAATAAGTGCGTCACCCTTACCTATTTTTGCTGTAGAATCGACAAGATAAAGTATCAGGTCTACCTCTTTAAGACTTCTTGCAGTTAACCCTACCATCACTTCACCTAATTTTGTTTTTGGTTTATGTATTCCAGGGGTGTCAATAAATACTATCTGGAGTTCAGGCCTTGTAAATACTCCTGTAATCTTATTTCTTGTAGTTTGTGGTTTATCAGACATGATAGCTATTTTTTTACCTATCAAATTATTCATAAGGGTAGATTTGCCAACATTAGGTCTACCAACTATGGCAACAAATCCAGACTTAAATTTTTTATCCTGCATGTAATTTATACCTCGCAATTTCAGAAGTCACTTCACTTCTCAATTTTTAAAACTATTTATCCGATGACTACCGCCATTAGCCTTGCATGGGTTCAGCTATGTCAACAAGTTGACAAGTTTCACTCCAAGACTCCTATCTTCTAGCCTTGCACTAGTATTTCTACGCATTGCAAAAATCACAATGCTAGAACTACAGTCGCAAGTGGGAGATAAGTGGCGCTACGTCCCTGGATAACGGTTTCTAAAACTCAGATGGAGTCATTCAGTGAAACTTAGTTCAGGTGACTTTCCCTGAACTCTAGTTGAACTAATCCTGTGGGAAACTCCACCTGAGTTAAGAATCCTGTTTATATTCTATACAAAGACACGGGTAATCTTTTAAAGATCTTTTTTGCTGAAACTAAATGGTATAAGATCATTTATGCTTTTGGTTTCGGTCTCACCCTTTAAATTTCCCATAACAACAGTAATTTCATCCCCAAATTCCAAAATAAACTGTCTACAGGATCCACAGGGCCTACAAGGACCTTCTGTATCTCCAACAATGGCTATTACTGCAATATATTGATTTCCCTCAGAAACAGCCTTTGCTATGGCGACCTTCTCGGCACACATGGTTATACCATAGGCTGCATTTTCCACGTTACATCCTGTATATACTGTTCCATCTTTAGTTAACACAGCTGCCCCTACGGGGAATTTAGAATACGGGGAATATGAATAATTTCTAGCTTTTTTAGCATCTTCAAGAAGTTTTTCTAAATTCATTTTAACACCACCTTCTAATAGCATTAGAATTCAGAATACAGTAGTCAGTAGTCAGAATAAGAGCTTGAGGAACTAGTCCTATCTTCTGAATTCTGTATTCTGTCTTCTGAATTCTTCTTGAATCACTCAGAATATGCTGGCAAGGTAATACTTTCTTCAATTGTTACCTCAATGCCAATTCCAAACTCCTTTAATTCCCTTCTAATTAACTCTAGACTGCTTTGTAAAACTTCAGCATCACCTACTGCTTTAATAACGATTGGATCTACGGCAATAGGTTTCTGATTAACTAATATTATTGGACCTGCACAGCGTATAGAAGAAGTAGTAATTAGCCTTTGTCCACCCACACTAACTCCTCTAGCACCCGCAGCAAATAGTTCATTTACTACATCCCTCACATCTCTATCATGAACAATATCTATGGAGCTAAATCCTACCTCAGAATCATACATCTCCACTATAATGCCAGTTCCATTAATGTCTGAGTAACCTGCCTGACTTTTTACCTGTTTCAAGGTTCTTTCTAAATTAGATTTATCATCTTCCAATATCCTAATCTTATCAAGCATGCTGCGTGATGTCATTAAAGTTGCCTGACCATCCTTAACGGCAATCTCTATCAATGACCAACTTGGCCCTTGTAAAAGAGGATGTTCAAACAGCTCTTCCTTTGTTTCGTCTGTCAACAAAGTTGTAGGGTCCACAATTCGAACCCCATCTTCTCCCTTCCAGACAGAAATAACATCTTCACCCCTATAGGTTGGTAGCTTAGTGTCTTGACTGATAAGAGATAAAACTGCATCACGTCTTTTGCTTTCCTGTTCCCTTGTTATGACCCCTTGTACCTTTATACTATAATCGGTAACTAAGGTAACAATATCTTCAACAGTACTTGCTCTATCCACTTCATATTTGAATTGAGCAATAACCTCACGTACTGCACTTGTTTCAAAAACATCAACATCTCTCGCTAATTGTTCATTTAAACTAATTGACATCCTCGCACCTTCTCGAGCAATATCAATACTGGACATTTCCCCAGGGAGCTGGACATGGCCCATTGTTCTGGCAAGCAGAAATGAATTAAATAATAACACTATTAATATAATTACACCCAGAAGATGAATTATTCCCAATTTCTTAAAAAGCTGTTTCACTCTGCGCCACCTTCTCTCGTGAACTCTTTTACTGCCGGATATGATGGAACAACTACACCACCAGAAATTATCATTTTTAAGCCATCCTCAACTGGCATATCCAAAAAAACTACATCCTTTTTGGGTACAAAAAGTAGAAATCCCGAAGTTGGATTTGGCGTGGTTGGCAAGAATACATTAACGACATCCTGATCTGTTTTGTGTTGCACTTCACCCTTAGAATCACCAGTTAAGAAAGCCAATACAAATAATCCTTTTCTTGGGTATTCGATCATAACTACCTGTTTAAAACTTTTCTTATCCCCAGAATAAAAGGCATCTACTATCTGTTTTACAGTTTTGTAAATATTACTTGCAATAGGTATTTTACTGATAATAAGGTCACTAATTCTTAATAAAGCTCTTCCAATGAAATTACTTGCTAAAAAACCTGCAATTAAAATTACTGCAAGGGTCAATATCATACCTAAACCCGGGATTTTCTTTCCTATTACAAAAACTAAAAGGTCAGCGAAAATCCCATCCATAAACTGGATTACTGCCCACAGTACATAGATTGATGCTGCAGTTGGCAGTAAAGTTAATATCCCTGTTAATAAATATTTTTTAATATTACTCATAATTACTTTTCTCCTATATAATACCGACTTTATCCAATAATTTGGAACCAAAAATAAATAACCCAATGATTATGGAAATAATACTTGCAATTAAAACAGCTCCTGCTGCCACATCCTTGGCTGTTTTTGCTAGGGGGTGGTACTCTTGGGTTTCCATATCTACAAGGGCCTCTATGGCAGTATTTAACATTTCTGAAATGATTACAAGTCCAGCCATCACCAAGACTATTGACCACTCAATTGCAGACAAATCTAACCATAATCCCGCTCCTATAACCAGAATTAGTGCAAAGATGTGTATCTTCATATTTCTTTGGGTTTTGACTGCGTAACGTATTCCAGATATGGCAAAATAAAAGCTCAGAGCAAGTTTATTTAACATACTTTACCTCAAAACGTTGAAATGTTTTAATATATCTTCTTCTTTAGCTCTCATAGCCTTCTTCTTTTCGACATCATCATGGGTATATCCTAGAATATGATAGATACCATGTATCAGCAAGTATACTGTTTCTCTCAATAGTGAATGTCCATATTCAGATGATTGTCTCTCTGCAGTCTCCAGAGAAATAACTACATCTCCCACAACAAATGTATCACCATCTAATTCATCTTCGTCAGTAAGGGGAAATGAAAGAACGTCAGTTGGCATTTCTTTTCCTCTATATTTGCTATTTAGCTCTTGAATATAGGTGTCATCAACAAGTGTAACCCCAATCTCATAATCCTTTATTGTCTCTTTATTAAGGACAAATTTTATTACATCCTCCAAAACAATTATTAAAGATTGCTCAACGGTGATTTTATCCTGCTGATTGTTTACATACGCCTCCATTGTTTTTTCCCCTTTCCATTTCCTTCAATACATTTTCTGGATATTCAATTCTTGAGTGAAAAATACCAGTTAATATTTTTACAAATGATTGCGCTATGATATCCAACTCTTTAAAAGTTAAATCACATTCTCCAAGCTGGCCATCTTCCAGTTTATCCTTGATTACCTTTGTGACAAAGGTTTCTATCTTGTTGGGAGTAGGTTTCTGAATGGACCTAACTCCAGCTTCAATACTATCGGCAAGCATCACAATTGCTGCCTCTTTTGTCCTTGGTTTTGGGTTGTCATATCTAAAATCATCTTCTTGGCATACTTCTCCTTGACTACCTTCCTTGGCCTTATGATAGAAAAAAGAAATTACGGATTTGCCATGATGCTGACAAATAATCTCTATTATACTTTCAGGCAATCCATGCTCCTTGGCAAGTTCAATCCCATCTTTAATGTGAGCTGTTATTATTAAAGTGCTCAAAGTTGGGGCTAGTTTATCATGAGGGTTTTCCCTTGTAAGCTGATTTTCAATGAAAAAGTACGGTCTTTTAACTTTTCCAATATCATGATAGTTTGCTCCTACCCTTGTCAGAAGCGTATCAGCACCAACTGCATCTGCGGCAGCTTCGGCCATATTGCCTACGACTACGCTATGGTGATAAGTGCCAGGGGCTTCAAGAAGAAGTCTTCTTAGCAACGGTTGATTTGGATTTGATAGTTCTAAAAGTTTAACGGAAGTTGTAATCTTAAATGCTGTCTCCCAAAAGGGCAATGTTCCAATGGTAAGAACAGAAGAAAGAATTCCATTTGTTATACCAAGAAGTATTGAAATAGAAACCATTGGTAGTGAATAATTCAACATTAAGCCAAGAGCTAAAATGGTTATTACATTTGCTCCTACAATATAGATGCTAGCCTTAACCAAGTCAGATCTCTGACTTAATTTTGACACACTATAAATTCCAGTAGCCCCTCCAACAAATGCTACTAAGGCAAACTGAAGCTCCAGGCCATTCATAATCCCAATGAGAATAGCTAATAGAGTAGTGATGAACATTGAAAACTTCCCGTCGAACAAAATTGCTATTAACATTGAACCTGCAGCTACAGGCGCTGCATAGGCAACTAAGGTTGAAAACTCAGCATTAATACCTATATTAATGGATGTAACAGCATTGGAGATTAATAAGGTACTGATTACCAAAAGACCTAAAAGGACTATCAATGATTCATTTTCAAGTATATTAGGCCGATACTGGTAAAGATACATGATAATTGATCCGCAAAAAATTGAAACAAGTAAAACCACCCCAAGTAAGGGTAGTGCTGTACTAGATGATGTGAGAACTCCTAGCCTTTCTAAGGCCTCTAGATGCTCTGTTGTTATAATCTCGCCTTTACCAACTATTTTTTGATTTTTTGTAAGTTGAACAATAACAGGTTCAACTCTTTCAACAGCCTTTTCTCTTAATTCGTTAGTTGATATAGGATCATAGATTCTATTTCCCCTGAATTCAGTATATTCTAAGATAGCAGTTAAAAAGCCCTTGGATGCTGGATCAACATTTAAGAGAGTAATCGCACCTTGAATATTCTTTTTTGTAAGCTCTATGTCTGCAGTAAGGACGCCTGGAAGCATATATTGCCTAACAATTTGATTTATTTCATTTTGGATTCTTTCCAGTTGTGAATCACTCATAGAAAGAATTTCATTATATGCTTTATCCTCCAAACCAAATCCTAGCTCAGATTTTAATAATTCTCTTTTCTCGTCTATTTCAATATCTTCATTGTTTCTAGTATTCTGTACTATAGAAAAATGAGCATTTATATCTTCCTGTATTTGCAGAAGAACATTTTCCTCAGTTCGATAAATATCCTCTACTTTATCAGCTGCCTCTTGTCTTTTTATAGAAGTAAGAACCTGACTCTCAAAAGTAATGTTCCTTGGAGCCTCAAAATCCTTTGGACTAGGTTGTCCTTCCTGAACGTTAACCTGTTCAGGCATAACAGACATTCCTAAGACTAGCATTAGAGCAAAAGAAAATATTACTCCCCAAAAAATTCTTTTCTGTGAAATATTCTTGAATACCTTATTATATAAATCCCTTATATATTCTTTTATTACCTTAGCTTTTAGCATTTTAACCACCTACTTAATCCTCTTTGTGTTCCCTTTCATAAGCTAAAATAATTTTTTGAACAAGCGGATGTCTGACAACGTCTTGTTCAGTAAAGTATTTAAAACTTATACCTTCTACATTATTCAAGACTCCTTGTACATTTATTAAACCAGATACATTTCCCTTTGGCAAATCAACCTGAGTTATATCTCCAGTAATTACTGCCTTGGAACCGAAGCCAATCCTTGTTAAAAACATTTTCATCTGATCGGGAGTAGTGTTTTGGGCCTCATCTAAGATGATAAAAGAATCCTCTAATGTTCTTCCCCTCATATAAGCAAGAGGTGCTACCTCAATTACTTCTTTTTCCATATACTTAGACGCGGTTTCTACCCCTAATATATCATATAAACCATCATAGAGTGGTCGCAAATATGGATTAACCTTGTCCTGCAAATCCCCAGGCAAAAAGCCAAGCTTTTCCCCAGCCTCTACAGCAGGTCTAACAAGGACAATCCTCTGGACAAGCTTATTTCTTAGGGCTTCCACAGCCATAACTACCGCAAGATAAGTCTTGCCAGTCCCAGCCGGCCCAATTCCAAATACCATATCATAGTCTTTAATTGCCCTGATATAGTCATACTGACCAATTGTCTTAGCCTTAACCTGTTTACCCCTTGCTGTAATTGAAATTACCTCAGCAAGAATATCACTTATTTGCCTATCAGATTCGCTCATAGTAGCTAATTGCTTCATTGTGTAATTTATAGTTGGAATATTAACCTGGTTTCCCTTAGACACTAGTTTGATTAACTGGTTAAATAGATTTTCAGCCTTAATAACATCTTGTTTCTGGCCTGAGATACTCAATTCATTTCCTCTAGCTACAATCTTTACTGGAGAATGCTTTGCAATAAATCTAAGGTTTTCATCATTTTTTCCTAGGACACTTATTTCCTCACCGTTTCCAGGTAATGTTATTCTGATTTCTGTAGTTTGTGACAATACTCTAAATCCTCCTAATAAGAATAAATAATATTCAATCAATACAAAGATATATATAATCTTATATATCATATTATATTATATACGGTTTATTTTTAACCTTCAATAACAATGTTTTTCCATGGTTATTCCACAGGCACCAGCTTGCCAATATCTTCTATTGTCTCAACTACTAATTTTACCACAACTTTTTGGTCTGTTTCCAGTAAAAGCTCTATTTCTTGATCCACTATTTTTGCTCCCTTTGAGATATTGAGGTTTTCCAACACTTTTTTTTGGATCAGAGATATGGCCTCTTCCTTTTTATAAATTTTCTTTTCTATATCTACTTCATGATATGTAACTACTACAATTTCACCAGGTATTTCAAAGTAGGGTAATTTAGGAGGCTTTTTGATTTTAGTTTCAGTCTCAAAGTTCTTAAACTTGCTATCTAATGACCCTTTAAACACTATTTTTCTATCAGGTAGATTTATATAATAAGCCCTTTCTGTAGCACCTGTTCTATGTTTTATTGTTTCCTCTAAATTAGCGCTGCCCTGTCCTTCATACCACACTCTTGCCCTTACTATGCCCTTTGCTCTTACCTTTTTTAGTTCTTGAGGTATAATTTCTTCTTGAGTTTCTTCTTGCTCATCTATAATTTGGGGAATTATTACTCCAGAAATAAGCATTTGCCCCTTTTCTACTGTATCTCCAACCTGAATAAGGGGTTGACCCATTAATACTAGGATTTCTTGAATTATTCCATCCTTGGTTGCTATTAAATGCTTAGGATCCTTATCCAGATATTCTTCCCTGGGTAATTTTCTTTCCACAACTTCAATTCGTACTTTAGTTCCTTGAAATTCTAATCCTACCCATGATATTTCTGGGATTTGAGAAATTATTTTTCTTTCAACTTCTTCCACGTCAATACTTCTTTTATAAATACCAGCCCTTAATCCTGACTTATCAGCAATCTCTATTATCTGATCCTTTTCTATTAAAACTAATTCTTCGTGACTATGTACATCAAGAAACCACACAAAGCTAGATAATATATACATGGTTGCTACAAATATCATACTTCCTATGATTAATAATTTTCTCTTCTTTATTCTACTCCAATAAAAAGGCAATCCCCTCTTGTCTAATATTTTTATCTTAGAGCTAGTTTGCCTAACAATAGACCGTATGGCCCAAAAATCATGGAGTGGTATTTTAAACTGTATCTTTGTTGCAGAAAAACTTTTTAAATCTCTAAGAGTTATGCCCTTGCTAATGCTTAAGTTAATAAATCTTTCAACAGGTCCTTCTATCATAATTACAACATAACCAAATATAAATAATAAAAGCTTTTTTAGCTGCATTATTCGCCCCCCTTTGCTCAAAAAGCACGAAAACCATCCCCTTGGTTAATTACCCTTGGTTAGTTACTGGTTATCTTAATCCTCAAATGATACTTGTGAGATTTCCCCGTAAATAGTTATTTCTTCAGGTAAAATGGAATTAATTATTAATCCCCTACCATCAATAATTAACTCCCCACCAGTTATGCTTATACGTATTCTTTCACTTGAATATTGAATTACACCTTTATGACTTTCAATAGTAATTTCATTGTTGCCAATCAAAGTTAGTTTTGGTATATCCATAATGATTTCCTTTGGTAAATCCAAGGTATCGGCTAATGTTTCTCTCAATTTGTTCCTTGGTTTTTTAGAATTATCGTTTTTACTCAATGGGCACCCCCTCCTCTTATTAAATCTATGCAGTAAAAAGAAGAGTAATTATAAAAATAACTATATATTTTATATATAGTAGTGAAGCAAAAAAAGTCGCCTGTTAAGGCAACTTTTTTAATAATTATCTTATGGGTCTTTTTGATCTGGGAGGTTGCAAGACCTCTGACATGATAACAGCATTCACAAGAGATCGGCTATCTAAGTCAAAATTCCATCCATTAGATGAGGATTCTTCTCTGTCTTCTATGGATGCCTTTTCCAACTTATCCGCTTTTCTTTTTGACTTATCTTCTCCTCTATATCCTACCTTATGAAGTTGCTTCTGGTATCTGTTCATCTCATTTGCTGGTTGAACTTCTTCCAGCTTAACTTCGTAGGATTTTACCGTTTCTTGTTTATATTGGTCTGGATCAAAATCCCAGGGAACCTCCTGGTGGGGCTTAACCTCTTCATATCTATAGTGCCTTGTACCAGGGTCTTCAGTAGTTACTACTCTTCTTCTTTGTGCCCGAGCCTGTTTTTTCTGTGACTCTGAAAAGGCACGATACGCCATGTAAAGAATGAATATTATAATCCACAGAATATCCACAAAGAGTCACCTCCTAGGATTATTTGGTTAAATCTTTATTATTCCTATCACTATTTGATCCTTTGGAAATGGCATCTCTCATATCTGTATCAGAAACAATATTTTTCATATTAAAATAATCCATTACTCCCATGTTTCCTTCTCTTAGTGCCTGAGCCATTGCTTTTGGCACTTCTGCTTCTGCTTCAACAACTTTAGCTCTCATTTCTTGAACAGCTGCTCTTTGTTCTTGCTCTTTGGCAACCGCCATTGCTCTTCTCTCTTCAGCTTTTGCTTGACCTACTTTTTTGTCAGCTTCAGCTTGATCTGTTTGTAAAGTAGCACCTATGTTTCTACCGACGTCTACATCCGCAATATCAATTGATAGGATTTCAAAAGCTGTACCTGAATCAAGTCCCTTTTCTAATACCGTACGGGAAATTAAATCTGGGTTCTCAAGGACTGCCTTATGATTAGCGGCTGAACCAACAGTAGTAACAATACCTTCCCCAACACGAGCAATAATAGTTTCTTCACCTGCACCACCAACAAGTCTTTCAATGTTGGCCCTAACTGTTACTCTTGCTTTAACCCTGACTTCAATACCATCCTTGGCAACTGCCGAAATAGAAGGAGTTTCAATAACCTTTGGGTTTACACTCATTTGTACCGCTTCCAGTACATTTCTACCTGCCAAATCAATAGCTGCAGCTCTTTCAAAAGGCAAAGGAATGTTTGCCCTTTCTGCAGCAATTAATGCATCAATCACCCTGTCAACATTACCTCCTGCTAGATAATGGGCTTCAAGTTTGTTAGCTCCAGTTTCTAAGCCAGCTTTTTCAGCTTTGATAAGAGGCCCAACTATTCTACTTGGAACAACCCTTCTTAATCTCATCCCGACTAGGGTCATAATACCTATCTTTACACCTGCAGCTAAAGCTGAGATCCAAAGCCCAATCGGAATAAAAGTAAATAGAAAAGCAACAAAAACAAAAATTAATACAAAAAATATTAAACTACTTACAGCTACAAAATCAAACATAATATATACCTCCTAAATTTAAGAATCCTGTTTGCCCAATGACTACCGCCCCTAAGACATAAATCTGACTAAGTGGCGGTACATCCAGCTATGCACATACTGAACACTAATGAACAAGTTCATAAGTGTTACTAGCGTGGATAACGGTTTCTAACCGCAGATGTATGGAAACCTCCATCTGACGCTAAGAATCCTGTCTATCGACAATAACTCTGGTTCCTTCTACTCTGATTATCTTTACCGTTGAACCCGAAGGAATAAAACCACCTTCAGTAACCACATCTACTCTTTTATCACCAATTTTCACAGCGCCTGATGGGCGTAGTGGTGACAAGGCTACACCTTCTAAACCTATAAGATCTTTCAGTTCAATGGTAGGTGCATTATAGCCTTCTTCGCTCACCTGTCTATCACCTAGTATTAACCGTTTCCATACATTCCTAGTCGGCAAGAATTTCACACTTATAGCTAGTAAGATACCTGTTCCTATTATTGCTACTACAAGGGATGTAACTCCATGGTTAACTGTAGGGGAAGCAATAATGATGCCTGCGATTAGTGCTATAACTCCTCCAATACCAGCTAAACCAAAGCCAGGAATAATTAACGCTTCTACAGCTAAAAGAATAACCCCAAGAATAAACAAGAGAACTGCTTCAAACCCTGTTATTCCTGCTAAAATATGACCCATGAAATATAAACTTAATGAAGCCAATCCTATTGTACCTGCTACTCCAAATCCTACGGTGAATATTTCCAAAACAAGACCTGCAATTCCAATAGTTAATAAGAATGTACTAAAATAAGGATTGGTAATCCAGCGAACAAACAATTCAGCAAACTCAGGTTCTAATTCTACTGTAGGATTATCTGCATAGCCATATTGCTCAAGAACATCCTGACGGCTAGGCAATATATCATCAATCATTCCAAGTTCTAAGGCTCTTTGGGGAGTCAATGTTAGTAATTCCCCTTTTTCTACAACACCGGGTATTTCCAATTCGGCATCTGCCATTGCCCTTGCAATAAGCTCATCTCTTCCATTTTCCTCTGCTGCTGCCTCTAACTGTCCAACCCAGTATGATAATGTCTTAGCATCAGCTAATTCGCCACCTACTTGGGGTTCTGCTGCTCCCATGGTGCTACCGGGAGCCATAACAAGAGTATCGGATACCAATGCAATTAAAGCTCCAGCTGAAATTGCACCTTCTTCAACATACGCTATGGTGGGTATTTGAGATCGATGTATGGTATTTCTTATTTCAACTGCTGACCACACAAGTCCTCCTGGAGTATCTATTTCCAGCAAGACAACAGCGGCATTATTCTCTGCAGCTTCATCATATGCTCTGTTAATAAATGTCTGGGTTCCACCATCTATAGTCCCTTTAACTGGCACTATGTATACCGGAGAAGTTTCTTGTGCCAGTATGGGAAAACTAGAGATTAATATAAGAATAACACAAAGAACCCAACCAACTTTGAATATATTTTTCATATTTTATCCCTCCGGTAATATTATTTTCCTGTAGCTGTTATTAAATGTACATTTTTTAATAAAACTGATCTGGTTTTTTGAAAAAATAGCCCAGTATAATTATTACCAGGCTATTTCTTAACTTTGCTGAATTAAATTTTCCTGCTTTACCATCATGAATTATGATTAGCTTGATTCCGATTTAAACTTACATACATCCCTTACCCGTTACTTGCGATTAATCATGTCCAATACGTTTAGCAATCGCTAAGATGTCGAGGAGGGTCGAAGAACATACAGATTTACTATTTAAATTTTCTTTTTCTAGCAGCTTCGGATTTTTTCTTACGTTTCACACTTGGCTTTTCGAAGTGCTCTCTTTTACGCACCTCAGACAATACTCCTGCTTTTTGGCAGTTTCTTTTAAAACGGCGGAGCGCACTATCTAGAGTTTCATTTTTACCAACTTTAACTTCGCTCAATCTCCATATCCCTCCCTCCACAACTAACCATTAACGTAAATAAAAAGAAAATGACAAAGCAGACTAACATAGCAATTATACTATACTATTTTTGCCAACGTCAACCCTAGGTACACACAGGAAGTTTTTTGCCGGCCATTAAATGATAGTGGAGATGAAAAACCACTTGCCCTCCATCTTCTTTACAGTTATTTACCAACCTAAAGCCTTGATCTGCAAAGCATTTTTCATTGGCAAGTTTAATTGCAACCAGATGTATTTTTCCAATAATCCCAAGATCTTGTTCTGTAACCTCAGTCATATCAGAAATATGCTTTTTAGGAATAATTAGTATATGTACTGGTGCTTGTGGGTTTACATCATTAAAAGCCAAAACATCTTCATCTTCGTATACGATTGTACTTGGTATCTCTTTATTTATAATTTTACAAAATATACAATCAGACATCAAGTATCACCTCCCTTGTCAGAAGTCAGAATTCAATTCGGAAGGCAGAATCCCTTTGTTTGAATTCTAGAACCCAATTCAAATAAGCTTTGCATATACTTCTTTGTTTTCTCCAATTTTTTCTAGCTTAACTGTTACAATTTCTCCAGTTATATCCTGCTGTAAACTTTTTTCAAACTTTGTCTTTAAGTAATTGTCAGTATGACCTTCCCAGCTATTATTTGATAAATTTTCAACTAGAACTTGGCCTTCTTTACCCAAAAATTTGCCTGCATATTGTTTCCACAACTCATAGGATAATTTCATTAGATGGCTACTTCTTAGTGTTTTAATCTCTGATGGCACCTGGTTAGAATAATCTGCAGCAGGTGTGCCTTTTCTAGGAGAATATTTGAAAACATGCAGATCAGCAAAACCTATTTCCTTAATAAATTCTGCAGAATTAGTAAAATGATCTTCTGTCTCTCCAGGAAAACCCACTATTACATCCGTTGTAAATGCTGCATCTGGTCTTTTAGCCCTAATGTCTTTCACTAGTTTTCTGTAATGATCCAAAGTATATCTTCTTCCCATCTTTTTAAGTATGAATTCATCTCCACTCTGTAGGGGAATGTGGTAATGGGAACAAATCTTTTCATTTTGAGTCATCAGGTTCAGTAAATCTAAACTAATGTCATCAGGATCAAGTGAACTTATTCTAAGCCTCTTTAGCTTATCGATCTTAACAAGTTCATTAATTAAATAAAATAAATTCTTACTATCTGTTAAATCCTTACCATAAGTACCTAGATGTACTCCTGTTAATACAATTTCTTGAAATCCATTAGCCACAAGTTGCTGAATTTCTGCAATTGTATTATTAAAATCTCTGCTTTTTACTGGCCCCCTAGCATAGGGTACAATGCAATAAGTACAAAACCTATCACATCCTTCCTGAATTTTCAAAAAGGCCCTAGCCCTGGATGGTTTGAAAATAGGTAATTCTTCGAATTCTCTATTACTGTTACTATCAGCTATGAACTTTAATTGATTTCCTTTCTGAGCGTTTTCTACTATCTCCACTATTTTTCTTCTATCTTTAGTACCTAATACAATATCCACACCTTCTATTTCTTCCACTTCCTTGGGAGAAACCTGGGCATAACAACCTGTTACTGCAACAATTGCCTTTGGATTATTTTTTACTGCTTTTCTGATAAACTGTCGCGATTTTCTGTCACCTAGATGGGTTACTGTACAAGTGTGAATCAAATAAACATCTGCCTTTTCAGCAAAATCAACTATTTCATAACCCTTTTCTTTAAATAATTCTTTAATACCTTCTACTTCGTACTGGTTTACCTTACACCCAAGAACATGTACTGCAACCTTTTTGTCCACAATTTAGCCTCCTAAATCACCCAGTTCATATAGTATCATAGTCAAAACTGCAAGGCTGGCAGTTTCAGTTCTAAGTATCCTCGGTCCCAAAGTAACCGGATGAACACCATTATCCAGAGCCATTTGAATTTCATCTTTGTCCCAGCCCCCTTCGGGCCCTATAAAAAAACCAACACTTTTAGGTATTGATGTCTTGAAAGACTTCAATACCTGGCGCAAACCTCTCTTTTCCTCTGCCTCATAAGGTATTAGAATAAGCTGTGAGTTTAATTGAGAAAATATGCTTTTATAGCTTATCGGTTCGCTAACTTTCGGAATATATGCCCTGCCTGATTGTTTGCAAGCCTCCTGGGCAATTTTATTCCAACGCTCCACTTTCTTCTTGACCTTTTGGTTATCAATATGTACAATTGTTCTTCTGGTTATAATAGGAACAATGTTTTTCACACCTAACTCAGTAGCTTTTTGGATAATTAGCTCAAGCTTCTCCTTCTTCGGTAAAGACTGATATAGGGTGACTTCTATTGGTGGTTCTGTATTTGCCATTTTTTCTTTATGTAATTCTACCAGTATTCTATCATGATCGACATCAATTAGAACACCAGTAGCTTTATTGCCAATTCCGTCAAATAAACCTACAATAGCACCTTCTTTAAGGCGCAGTACATTAGCAATATGATGAGCTTCTTCCCCTAATATTTCCATTTTATTGTTCTTTAAGTCATCAGTTGCACTTGTTAATACTTTGGGAATATGAAACTGGTACAAATAATCATCACCCTTTAGTTGCGACAATCCCTCTCCAAGCATTGTCTGTAATAACTTCAACTAACTTAAAACCTACTCCTTGGAGCTTATTTATTACTCCATCCTGCCTATCTTCAATAATACCTGAAGCAATAAATATTCCGGAGGCTTCAAGTTTATCATAAGCATCTTCTGCCATTTCAATTATTACATCTGCTATTATATTTGCCACTATCATCTGAAATTTATTAGGAATTGTCTGAAGTAGATTTCCCTGGCTTACCTCAACTACATCCTGAACCAGGTTCCTTTTTACATTAATTTTTGCAATCCTTACTGCTAGTGTATCAAGATCCACAGCATTTACACTACCTGCACCCAATTTTGCTGCTGAAATGGCTATTATTCCTGAACCAGTACCAATATCCGCTATACTCCAACCAGGTTGCAGATATTTTTCCACAGTTTTTATACACATCATAGTAGTTGGGTGATTACCTGTACCAAATGCCATGCCAGGGTCTAGCTTTACGATTATTTCCCCCTCTTCAGGTGTATAATCTTCCCACCCTGGCACAACCACTATCCTTTCACTTATCTTTTGAGGCTTATAGTATTCCTTCCATGAGTTAGCCCAATCCTCTTCTTGTAATCTACTAAGGCTTACATCGGCATAAAAGTCTTCAAAAAAACCACTTAGAGCTGCCAATGCTCCATTAAATTGTTCTAAAAGAAGGGGGAGTTTCTCATCAACTGGCAGGTAACCTTTGACAACCACATGTTCAGCCTCCACAATCTCCATAGGAAACTCATGGGCATCCCATATATCTTCTTGTACATATCGGTTTATTAAGTTTGGGTCTTCAATTACAACCCCTCCAGCTCCTACCTCATAAAACAGATTAGTCACCGATTCCTCCATTACCTCAGTTGTAGTAACAGAAATCTCCTGCCAATGCATTTACATACCCCTTTTCGTAAGAAAACTTAACCCATGAAAGCATCTTTAACCTTTTCAAAAAAACCTTTACCTCTACCAGCATCATTATTACTTGTCAAAGTTTTAGAAAACTCCTTAATTAACTCTTTTTGCTTTTCATTTAGATTTTTGGGTACTGAAACCTTTACCCTAACATGCTGATCTCCTCTTCCATAGCCCCTTAGCTTTTGTACTCCCTTGCCTTTTAATCTAAATGATGTCCCAGTTTGAGTTCCCTCAGGTATTTTTAACTTAATATCTCCATCCAAGGTTGGAATTTTTACTTCGTCCCCAAGCATTGCCTGGATGATTGAAATGGGATAATTACACCATATATCATCACCTTGACGTTCAAATAATTTATGGGGCTTAACTGTTATATATACGTATAAGTCCCCTTCTGGTCCTCCATTAGCTCCAGGTTCTCCTTCACCAGTTACCCTAAGCCTTGACCCTGTATCAATTCCAGCTGG
Organism: Desulfitibacter sp. BRH_c19; assembly: GCA_001515945.1. NCBI lineage: Bacteria > Bacillati > Bacillota > Clostridia > Neomoorellales > Desulfitibacteraceae > Desulfitibacter > Desulfitibacter sp. BRH_c19. The sequence continues at coordinate 23,523 of LOER01000025.1, read as the reverse complement.
AATAGTTAATCCAATTTTCTTTTTCTGTTTAACCCTTCCTTGTCCATAGCATGCATCACATGGAGTTTCTACGACCTTACCAGTACCATGACAATTATGACAGGTTTTGATAGTTTGGAAATGTCCAAGAACGGTCTTTTGAGTTGATTTCACTTGACCTGTACCTTTACAAACCTTACAGCTACTCGGAAAAGTTCCGGCTGCTGACCCTGTACCTTCACATTCTGAACAGGTTTGCAATTTTGGAAGCTCAATTTCCTTTTCTACTCCAAAGGCTGCTTCTTTTAAGGTAATCTCCAAATCAAGCCTTAGATCTGAACCCTTTTGTGGACCTCTTCTTGCACCTTGACCCCCAAAGCCTCCACCAAAGAACATATCAAATATATCTTCGAAACCGCCAGCTTCACCATATCCGGCACCACCACCGAATCCCCCATTTTGGGTACTAGCATGACCAAACTGATCATATCTAGCCCTAGCTTGAGAATCCTTTAATACTTCGTAAGCCTCGGACACTTCTTTGAATTTAGCTTCTGCTTCACTATCTCCTGAATTAACGTCAGGATGGTATTGTCTTGCCAACTTCCTATAAGCCTTTTTTATTTCCTCTTCTGAAGCATTACGTGATAACCCCAATACTTCGTAATAGTCTCTTTTGCTCACTTTTTAAAGTCAACCCCCTAACCTACCTCACATTTAACCAACTGTCTTAGCACAATTTCTATTTGAAAATGAAATAAATCCAGGGGGCTGTAGACTTGCGCCCCCTAGAGTTTCAGTTTTCAAAAATATTACTTATCCTGATCTTTCTTATCTTACTTATCTTCTTTATCTTCATCATTTACAACTTCATAATCTGCATCAACAACATCATCTTTTGCTTCTTGTGTACCCTCAGGATTTTCTGCCTGCTGGTTTTCCTGAGAAGCTTTTTCGTACATTTTTGTTGATACTGTATATATGGCTTGTGATAATGCTTCTGTTTTACTCTTTATATCTTCTACATTATCTGATTTAACTGCTTCTTGCAACTCATTTTTAGCCTTTTCTATATTATCAACATCTTCTTTGTCAATTTTACCTTCTGATTCTTTGATTGTTTTTTCAGCTTGGTAAATTGCAGAATCAGCTTGGTTCTTAGCTTCTACCTTTTCTTTCAATTTCTTATCTTCTTCAGCATGTTTTTCTGCATCTTCTACCATTTGGTTAATGTCTTCATCAGCCAAGCCGCCAGTTGCTTTAATTGTTATCTCCTGCTGTTTACCTGTACCTAAATCTTTAGCTGAAACATGCACTATTCCATTGGCATCTATGTCAAATTTAACTTCAATTTGTGGCACACCCCTTGGAGCAGGTGGAATTCCAGACAATTGGAACCTCCCCATGGTTTTATTATATGTTGCCATTTCCCTTTCACCCTGAAGCACATGAATATCTACACTTGTCTGGCCATCTGCTGCAGTTGAGAAAATTTGACTCTTAGAAGTAGGAATAGTAGTGTTTCTTTCAATTAGCTTGGTGAATACTCCACCTAAAGTCTCTATGCCTAACGAAAGGGGAGTAACATCTAGCAATAATACATCCTTGACCTCTCCTGCTAATACTCCTGCTTGGATTGCTGCACCTAATGCTACACATTCATCAGGATTAACACCCTTATGGGGATCTTTACCAAGAATGCCTTTAATCGCTTCTTGTACTGCTGGAATCCTCGTGGAACCACCCACTAAAATTACCCTATGAATATCTTTAGCTGACAGCCCAGCATCAGATAGGGCTTGCTTAGTTGGCCCTATAGTCTTTTCTACAAGATCAGCTGTTAACTCATCAAACTTTGCACGGGTCAAGGTGATATCTAGGTGTTGTGGTCCTTCAGCTGTAGCTGTTATAAATGGTAGATTAATGTTGCTTTGGGTTACACTAGATAATTCCCTTTTAGCCTTTTCTGCTGCTTCTTTTAGTCTCTGTACAGCCATTTTATCTTTGCTTAGGTCAATGCCTGTTTGCTTTTTAAATTCTGCAACAAGATATTCAATAACCTTATCATCAAAGTCATCTCCACCTAGACGGTTATTACCACTAGTTGCCTTAACCTCAAATACTCCTTCTCCTAATTCAAGGATAGAAACATCAAAAGTTCCTCCTCCAAGGTCAAAAACTAGTATTGTCTGATCTTCACCCTTTTCAAGGCCATAAGCTAGGGCAGCTGCAGTTGGCTCATTGATAATCCTCAACACTTCTAGGCCTGCAATTTTACCTGCATCTTTAGTAGCTTGACGCTGACTATCTGAGAAATAAGCTGGAACAGTAATAACTGCTTGAGTCACCTTTTCCCCAAGATAGTTTTCTGCATCTGTTTTAAGCTTCTGCAAGATCATAGCTGAAATTTCTTGTGGTGTATATTTTTTATCCGCAATATCTACTTTATAATCTGTACCCATCTGTCTTTTAATTGATAGGACTGTCCTATCAGGACTAGTAATTGCTTGTCTCTTAGCAACCTCACCAACTAATCTTTCCCCATCCTTTGTTATACCAACAACCGATGGTGTAGTTCTATTACCCTCTGCATTTGGTATAACTACAGCTTCCCCACCTTCCATTACGGCCAAGCAGGAATTTGTTGTTCCTAAATCAATACCTATAACTTTACTCATAATATATGCCTCCTAACATTTTTTTGATACTGAGACCATGGATGGTCTAATCATTTTACCATTAAGTAAATATCCCTTTTGAACCTCATCTAAAACTATATTGTCCTCTGAATCTGTTACTTCTTTTTGCATTACTGCTTGATGAATCTCTGGGTCAAATTCTTTACCTTTGCAGTCAATACATTCTAGCCCCTTACTCTGCAGTACATCCCAGAATTGAGAGTTTATCATTTCAATTCCCTGAATAAAATTCTCCAAATCCCCTTTTTGTTTCCCAGCTTCTAAAGCTCTATGAATATTATCAAGCACAGGCAACAAATCCTCCATAATACCCCTTGCTGCCAAGCTTCTCATATCTTCTTTTTCCTTGATGGTTCTTTTACGGAAATTTTCAAAGTCAGCCTGTAGCCTTTGAAATTGGGCTTGTATTTGTTTTTCAGATTCTTCTTTTTCCTTTAGAAGCTCCTGGGTTTTGGTATATTCCAGAAACAATTCCTCGTTAGACATTTCTTTAATATCCTCATTAGTATTTCCCAAGTTTTCATTTTCTGAATTTTGGTTTTCCATGTCATCAAAATTGTCTTCCTTAATAATCAACTATCTCACCCCATTTCAAAAATCAAATTCTTCATTAGCTCTATTGTCAGCAGATCTATCGGCTCTTTTTTTAATAATTGTATCTATCCTTAGTATTGCTTCAGCAATTTCTCCAGCTGCCTTAAGAGCATAAATTTTAACCAATACAGGATCTACTATGCCAATAGTTCTCATGTCAATAGCCTGACCAGTATCACAATCAATAGCATATCCGGTATTACCCTTTTGCTTTTGAAGTGCTAATACATCTCCTTGCTTTTCAAGGGGATTAAAACCTGCATTAAAGACAATTTGTGAAAAAGGTTTTTTTAGTGCTTCTACAACACAGTTGATACCATAGACTGCCATACCCCTTACCTGTTCTCTATTGTTTTCCAAGAAAGAGGCAGCAGCTAACTCTATTGAGCCTCCACCTGGAACTATTCCTCCCTTTATTGCAGCTTGTAATGCCGCTGCAGCATCCTTGGCAATTCTCTCTCTCTCGCCTACAACTTCTTCAGTAGCTGCACCAACTAAAATTGTAGCCATTGGTTTTCCAGACCCATCTAAAACTCTAATCTGTTGAAGATGTTCATCCTCATAAGCCTTTTCTGTTTTCCCAAGGTAATTTCTTAATTCATCTACCGTCTTTTTTAATCCTGTTCTTTTAATCATTCTAGCCCCTGTGAACTCAGCTGCCTTTTTTAGTTCCTTATGACTCACCCTTTGGACAGCCATGATTCCTGCATCAATAAAAAACTCTTCTGCCAAATCATGAATACCTCTGTCAACTACTACTAACCCCACATTAAGCTTAAGTAGTTTTTTTAGATTCTCCTGAAATTCTTCCTGGAGCTTTATGAATCTGTTAAATCCAGCTTCATTACTTAAAGCTTCTTCATCTAGTTGTTCAGGTTCTAAGGCATCATCGATAAATAGAACAGAACAACTTGATAGCTCCCTTGGCATATCCTGGGATACTCTTTCTTTATTAATAATGCATCCCTTAATTAATTGATTGTCAGCCCCATGCTGGGCAAAGATACAATCAGACAATTTAAAATTACTATCTAAAAGTTTTTCTCTGCCAATCATATTAGCAGCATCAAATACCAGTTCTGCAATATCATCATTACCTCTACCTGCTACCCAAGATACCTCCTTTAAAACAGAATCATCTAATCTCTCAATAACTGTTGCACTATCCTTGAAATATTGTACAGCCATCTTTATACCTGCTTTGATACCTTCTATAACCCTTGTTACTGGGACACCTCTGTTAATCTGTTCAAGGCCCTCTGTAACCAGCGATCCTGCCATAATTGATGCCGTGGTGGTGCCGTCTCCTATTTCGTCCTGCTGAGCTTTAGCTGTATTTATCATCATTCTTGCTGCTGGATGGTTTACTTCCATTAGCTCTAGGATAGTTACCCCATCATTTGTAATGACAACATCTCCAAATTTATCCACTAACATGGTGTCTAGCCCTTTTGGCCCTAATGTGCCTTCAACTGCCGAGGCAATTGCCTTGATTGCATTGGTATTGGTAGAAAGAGCCGCTAGTCGCTCATCTACCTCGATATCCTTACTCACTTGCTTGATACTCATTCTTTTTCCTCCTGTTAAATTGGAGTGTATGTTTATTTGTAGCCTTCAAAAATATCTGAAAGACATTTTGACACAAATTCAAGCATAGTAGTAGCTTTAGGATAGACCATTCTTGTAGGTCCTAAGATACCTACTGTGCCTATCACCTTGCCATCCATTTTATATGTTGCGGTTATAATACTACAATTGTGAATTCCTTGATACTTATTCTCTCCACCAATTGATATAGTTAATCCTGATCCACTCCTAGTTTCTTCTAGTACTTGTCGTAGAACTGTTTGTTCTTCCATTAATGTTAATATGCTACGTAGTGTTTCTACATCCTTGAATTCAGGTTGCTTAAGAATATTAAGCATACCTCCAATGTGTACCTTAGATTTATCTGATACTTTCAATTTATCATCCATAAAATTAAGTACTTGGGAAACAAGTTTCTTATAATCTGCTAGTTCAAAATAAATCTCCTGTAAAACAGTTTTACTTATATCTCTTAGTTTATAGCCTTGTAGTTTATAAGTAAGTATCTCAGAAACTACCCTTAGAGATTCTTGATCAAAATCTGCAGAAAAATTAATTATTCCATTATCCACTACACCCTTATCTGAGATGATCATTAATAAAACCTTGTTACTTTGCATCGGTAACAATTGTATTTGTTGTACTTTTGTCTCTGATACATGAGGTCCTACAGATAGAGCTATATAGTTTGTAAGCTGAGAAAGAGTATCACTTGTTTTCTTAAAAAGATCTTCCATATGCTGAATATTTGCCACTAATTGACCATAAATAAACTGTTCCTCTGGAGGTGTAATATTTATTTTTTTCATTAAAAAATCAACATAAAATCTATAGCCTTTATCAGAAGGAATCCTTCCACTTGAGGTATGTGGCTGCTCTATAAAGCCCATATCCTCTAGATCCGCCATTTCGTTTCTAATAGTCGCAGAACTAACACCCAAGCTATATTTTCGAGCAATGGTACGCGATCCCACAGGTTCGGCTGTAGCTACATAGTCCTGGATGATTGCATGTAGTATATTCTTTTTTCTTTCATCCATTCCCATCATTACCACCTCTCTGTTAGCACTCTCGATTGATGAGTGCTAAACTATACCTAAAAAATACCACCGAATACCTATCCTTGTCAAGACATAGAATGGAACAAAAAACAATCTCCACAAAATCTTTATAATGGAATACAAAAATACAGGAGTCAGAAGTAGTTAATACTCAAGTACTCAGAATACAGAAGCCAGAATAATATCCCAAGAGTTTTTTAAACGAATTCCATAAACACTAAGTTTGCAAGGGGAATTCCCTTATGTGTTAACTTTATAGTATCCTCATTAACATCCAATAATTCCATTTCACTTAACTTTTTAATTTCATTATAGTATTTATCAATTGGTGATATTCCAAACCTCTTTTTAAAATCCACTATCTTAATTCCTGATAAAAGCCGGAGGTTCATAAACATGGTTTCAGAGATCTGTTCTTCTTGAGCGAGCTCTAGTAGCTCCCCAATAGGTCTAAGTCCTTGTGACAGGCAATCTAAATATTGCCCTGTATTTTTTATATTGTAAAATCTTTGATTATTATAAAAGGAAGCAGCACCACTACCTATTCCTAGATAATAATTATTATGCCAATAAACAGTATTATGCTTACTTGCTTTCTTTGGTTTACAATAATTAGAAATTTCATATTGAAAATATCCATTGTCTCCAAGTATAGCTTGGAGAGTTTCATACATTTCCAGTACACTATCTTCTTCTGGCAGAGCAAGTAGGTTATTATAGTAGTCACTACTCCATGGAGTGTTATCTTCAATCTTCAATCCATAAGCAGATATATGGTCTGGTCCTAAATCTATTACCTTTTTAAGTGTATCCATCCAAATAGCATTTGATTGGTTTGGTAGCCCATAGATTAAGTCTACATTTATATTACTCCAACCTGTTTCTCTGGCTAGGGTAACTGCTGCTACAGCTTCTTCTGCATTATGAGCTCTTCCCATATGTTTAAGTAGATTATCATCAAGAGACTGTACCCCAATTGAAATCCTATTAAAACCCACATTATTTAAAGCAAGCAGTTTTTCCTGGGTAATAGTACCAGGGTTGGCTTCTATGGTAATCTCATCAACATTGGAGAAGTCCACAATTTCCTTTAAGCACTTCATGAAGTTAAGTAGCTGTCCTGTGTCAAGAATTGTGGGAGTGCCACCACCCATATAGATGGTTTCTATTCCACCCAAAGGAATTTCTTTGGATAGCATAAGCAATTCTTTTTTTAAAGCCCCTAAATATTCATCTACCCGTCCTTTAAAGACGGGTAGTGGGTAAGAATTAAAGTCACAGTACTTACACTTTGCTAGACAAAATGGTATATGGATATATAAAGCTTTAATCATCATCTAAGCTTAACACCGCCATAAAAGCTTCCTGGGGAATTTCAACATTGCCTACTGACTTCATACGCTTTTTCCCCGCTTTTTGTTTTTCAAGAAGCTTCTTTTTTCTTGTAATATCCCCACCATAGCACTTATCAATAACATTTTTTCTTAAAGCTTTTACATTCGTCCTGGCCACAACTTTAGCACCAATGGCAGCTTGAATCGGCACTTCAAACATCTGCCTTGGAATTAATTCCTTTAGCTTTCTCGCTATATTTTGGCCTCTATTAAAGGATTTATCTCTATGAACTATGAAGGAAAGAGCGTCCACAATCACTTCATTAACTAGTACATCCATTTTTACTAAATCTGTTTGAATATATGAATGCATTTCATAATCTAGAGAAGCATATCCCCTAGTCCTTGATTTAAGCTGATCAAAAAAGTCATAGATAATCTCTGATAATGGGAGATGATAGGTAAGCATAACCCTCTTAGGCGATAGATACTCCATGACCTGATATTCCCCACGTTTTTCCTGACACAGTTCCATGACCGCCCCAACATAATCATTAGGAACCAGTATAGTAGCTTTAACAAAAGGCTCCCTAATTTCTTCAATATCATTAAGCGGAGGAAGGTTAGCAGGATTATCTATAGTAATCATCGTTTTGTTTGTTTTATGGACTTCATAAATAACGCTAGGTGCTGTTGTAATAAGGCTGATATTGAACTCTCTTTCAAGCCTTTCTTGAATAATCTCCATGTGGAGCAATCCTAGAAACCCACATCTAAATCCAAATCCCAAGGCAACGGAAGTCTCTGGCTCAAATTTTAAAGAAGCATCATTAAGTTGAAGTTTATCTAAAGCATCCTTCAGATTTTCATAATCAGCACTATCAACAGGGTACAAACCACAATACACCATACTTGTAACCTTTCTATAGCCTGGAAGAGGACTCTGAGCTGGTTTAATTGCACTTGTAATAGTATCCCCTACCTGAGTATCCTTAACATTTTTAATGCTTGCAGTCACAAATCCAACCTCACCTGGACCTAACTGATCAACTATCCTCATAGGAGGTGTAAACACACCAACTTCAGTTACTTCAAACTTTTTATTACTATACATCATTTTTATTTCCATGCCTTTTTTTATTGACCCTTCCATGACCCTTATAAAGGGAATTGCACCTTTATATGAATCATAAAGAGAATCAAAGATTAATGCTTGTAGAGGATTATCCAGATTACCCTTAGGTGGTGGAATCTTCCTAACAATTGCTTCTAAGATTTCTTCAGTTCCCTGACCTGTTTTTGCAGACGCTAATATGGCATCTGTAGTGTCAAGGCCAATAAACTCTTCAATCTCTTCCATAACCCTTTCAGGTTCTGCACTTGGCAAATCAATTTTATTTATTACAGGAATAATTTCTAGATCATGTTCTAGTGCTAAATACACATTTGCCAGAGTCTGTGCTTCTATTCCTTGAGCTGAGTCAACTACAAGTAATGCCCCCTCACAGGCAGCAAGACTTCTAGAAACCTCATAGGTGAAATCAACATGCCCTGGTGTATCTATAAGATTAAGTAAATAATCATTACCGTCTTTAGCTTTGTAGACCATTTTAACAGCCTGCAGCTTTATTGTAATACCTCTTTCTCTTTCTAAATCCATCTTATCTAGAAGCTGCTCAGACATATCTCTTTCACTTACTGCACCTGTAAACTGAAGTATACGGTCTGCAAGGGTAGATTTACCGTGGTCTATATGAGCTATAATACAAAAATTTCTTATTCGTTCCTGTGGTATATCCAAAACTATCACCCCGTTTAAGCTTGTGTAGCAGAAGTCAGTTTTAAAAATGCAAATATAAGAATAAAGTTCATTTAACCGCTAAACCGACTAAAGTATATTATATCATTGACATGTACTTGGTAGCAATGTTTACTTATTATTTTCTCGAGGTTTTGCGGTGTTTTTTCATTATACGAGATGGAATTTTCTTTAACAATATATCTAACACTAACTCCAATTCGTCCATCTTAAAAATGTAGGCTATGATACTATATATACAGGTCCCTAGAAGTACACCTATCATCACTTGTAAGCCCTGCATTGTTTTAGTAGATATATCTACAAAGAATTCAAAATAGTTTACTCCAAAATACACGGAAATACCCATTACAATTGATGCAATTAAGCTTTTTCCGAAGGAATGTACAATTCTCCAACCACCATATCCAGTAATCTTATATTTTAATACTAACATCAGAAGAAATAAATTAAAACCACCTGCCATTGAATAGGCAAGGGCAAGACCTCCGTGACCCATGGGGCCTATTAATCCAAAATTTAGGGCTATATTAATTATTATTGTACAGATTCCTACTGTTACCGGTGTTTTTGTATCTTGTATTGCATAAAATGTTCTATTTAAGATTTGAATGCCTGAATAGGCGAATATACCTAGTGAGTAAAAGAAAACAGCTGCTGCTGTTGCTACGGTTGCTTCGGATGAAAATTTGCCCTGCTCAAATAAAAATCTTACCAATGGAAGCTTTAACGCCATGAGTCCTGCTGCCGATGGAAGTGTGATAAAAAATACTGCACGTAATCCTATGGAAGTAGCCCTTTTAAAGTTTATCATATCCCCTTTGGCTGCATAATTGGTAAGGGTTGGGAAAACAGCAACTCCTATAGCAATTGCAAAAACTGCAATTGGCATTTGCATTAATCTTTGACCTGTTCTTAAGGCTGCAACTAAACCACCTTCTAAGCTAGATGCTAGAAATTGATTTACAAAAAGATTTATTTGATTTACAGAAAGCCCAATAAATACAGGCAGTATTAAGATAATAATTTTTTGAACTCCTGGATTTCTTAAGTTAAAGCTAAAATGATATTTAAAACCCTTTTTTAGAATGAATGGCACTTGAACAGCAAAGTTCAACATGGCACCAACTACCACACCAATTGAAAATCCCACTATGCCATACTTTAATGACAAGACCCAACCAACTAAAATAATAGATAAATTGTATAGCACAGAGCCTATTGCTGGTGCCAAAAAATACTGATATGAATTTAGAATCCCAATAGAAATTCCACTAAGTACCATAAAAAATGTCTGGGCAAACATAATTCTAGTAAGCATAACTGTGAGTTCAGTTGTTTCTTTATCAAAACCTGGAACAAGGATTTTTATCAGAAAAGGAGTATATATTAATCCTAAGGTAACCCCTACAATTAATAAAAGCATTATTGAATTAAAAAGAATACTTGCTACTTGCCATGCTTCTTGTTCTTTATCCTCGGCCAAATAGCTTGAAAAGACCGGTATGAATGCTGCGCTTAAAGCTCCACCCACTAAGATCATATATAAGAAATCTGGTATTGAAAAAGCAGCATTGTAAGCATCAGTAACTCTGTTTTGCCCAAACTGGGCATAAATTACTACATCTCGCAAATAACCTAAAATCCTGGAAATCATCATTGAGATCATGATGATTCCTGCGGCCTTTGCAACTCTATTTCCCTGTGTCATAAAATACCTCTCTATTATTAAACAAAAACTACATTCTTTTCTAATTCTTCCACGATAAGAGGTTTTGTAGTCTTTCTCGGGAAACCTCAGCAATATATGTAAGATCTATTATCTTAATATCATCTAAAAAATACATTTCTATATTTCCCCCTGTATAAACTACTTCAAAAGCTAATCTCTTATCAATGTCTAATGCTTGATATAATTCAAATGAGACCTTATTTATACCAGCAAATAGTAAAAACAAAGATAAAAATATCACCAATAAAAAATGTCTGGTCTTAATAATCATTAAAACACCTACTCAATAAGTTCTATTAATACTACAATTGCCTTTTACTCAAAAAAAAATACCGGTATGACCGGTTGTTAAAAAGTATTTTCTTGTCTTAAATCGATCAAAACATCTTTTATGACATCTGCTAAGGCTTCTGCAGACATTAATGCCTCTTTTAAAGTATTCTGAGTACAGCCAACTTCCACTAATATTGATCTTTCATGTAAATGCTGATTATATCTTCCACTTTGTACTCTTACAGATTTTAAAAGACCCGGATATAATTTATCCATTTTATATCCTATCATTTTAGAAAACTGCCAATTTTGCTGCCAATTAGGGTGGGATAAACGATTATCGCTGCCAACTACTAATAGTAACTTTGCCATATTTTGACCAGTTGTTGTTGCAATAACTCCTTTTTCAGGTAAACCAGCATCACGATGAATATCCAGTACAATTTGAACTGAAGGATTTTCTCTTAATAGAGCTTTTACTGTCTTTTCAGAGTTAACATAGGAGCTTTCCCAATTTGGATAGTCATGAATATTTGTGGATCGTACTGAATTTATACCATGCTTTTCTAAAAGAATCTTCTCTAAATGTGCTGCCACCTTTTCTATTCCAGCATTTTTTCCTTCAATTTTATCCACACCATCTGTAGGTTTATAGGTTTCGGAATTATGTGTATTATATATCAGAACTAAAGGTTTATCGCCACTTGCTAAGCTTTCTTCTCCAGGATTGCTTAGATAAGCTTCTCGACTTCTTCTTTCTAATTCTTCAAAAAACTGTTTCTCTTCTTCAGTTATGACAGGCGATTCACTAATGATAGCATCTTCATCCTCCATTTCAGAAGTCTTCATAAAGGCTATTTCTGAACCTAGAAAGCTTTTAGGATTGGTAATACTAGTAATACTAGATACCACCTTTTGGACTAATTTATCTCCTGAACCATAAATATTTTGGGAATATCCAGTTTGGAGTCCAAGCAGGGGTATTGCCAAATTTAAAATGCCTCTGTGTGAATCTGTGAAAACACCCATAATGTTAATGGAGTTTGAAAAATATGCAACGTCTTCACTTTGTTTAGTGCTACCATTACCAAGGCCAATAACTACTCCTAGCACAAAGAAGCCTATTACTAAAAAAGTAGCAATTATCCATGATAGATAATGTGTTTTTCTCCTATTATAATTTCTCATAAAATCCCCCCACCTACAGCAAAATAAATCTTATAAACAGATACACAAATGACTGACTATAAATGCTTATGCTTCTATCTTCAAAAATATTACCACTAAAAACTGAATTGGATAAAAAAAAGATCCATGGAAAGCTCCATGGATCTGGGCAGGTTACAAATTACTAGCGTAATTCTGTAGGAACAAAAGCATCTATTATTCCAATAACAAACGCTGCTAACAATGCACCAATTAGTGTAACATCTAGATAAGCAGGTATAATAAAACTTGCTAAATAAATAACAATAGCAGCCGTTAGAAATCCAACAATGCCTCTGTTTTGGGGAGATATTTTCTTTCCGCCTATAAAGTTTTCTACTAAATAGCCTAAAGCTGCTATTACAAGTGCTGCAATTATCGCACCTACGAAGCCTGCAACTTGTATTCCTGGCAACAACCAACTTACTAACATAAGTACTAGAGCTGATACAATAAATCTAATAACAAAACCAATCATTACTTCACCTCCTCTTCATGAATTTATAATTATTCATTCCCGTAAATAAGTGTTTTTATACTTTAGAGGTGATTTAGTATTTGCTTATCAATGATAATACCATTCTTAATAATAACTGCATTTTTTATTGTATCGTTGCTTTCAATATTGTCCTCTATAATATCATCAATATATTTAACAAGTACATTGCCAAATACTCTTGATGCTGTATGAAATATTATAGCTGGCGTATGATCAACCACATAATGTAAGATACCTCCAGAAATATATACTGGATCTTCAATGGTTGTCGGGACACTAGTTTCAACAAAACCAGCCTTATCACAGCTAATGTCAATAATTATTGAACTTTTTTTCATTCGTTTTAGATCCTCACGATAAATCACGTGCTCTTGCCCATTGGTGTTCCATAAAACACCATTTACAATAACATCATAATCAGCAATTTCTTTCCTTAATAAACTTTCCATTTTCCTATCATAAACTACTATATCAGCACCTAATGAAGATAGTATCCTATATGCTCCACGTGCAATATTTCCCCTTCCTATTATTGCAACTTTACATTCATAAGGCATTTTGCCATATATTGTGAACGCATGCATGATAGCGGCTTCTCCTGCAAGTTCATTGTTTCTCCAAAAAACGTTTCTTCCACTATCAGCCATTTCCTCCCATGCAATTGCGGTTAAAGATTTTTCTACTATTATATCTGTGATATTTCTATTGTGGACTGCATGTACATAACCAAAGATAGCTTGATTTTCTCTTAACTCTAGAAGATAGTCTGCATCTCCTATCTTGGGATCGCAAATTATATCTTTTGTTATGACCTCCTCTTTTGATGATACATTAGCACCTTGCTTAATATATTCAGCATCTGTATATCCTAATGCTTTACCATAACCTCTTTCAAAAAACAGATAGTTCTTGTTTTTAATTCCACTTATTTGTTCTGGCAGCAAAGCTCTTCGTTTTTCATTTTCTTTGGTACTCATTAAGAATCCCATAGATTTCATTATTTCCCTCTTCTTGTTTATGAATTTTTTAAAACCCAATCTTTCATTAACTCTTCCATCATAAGCTCTTGAATCCAAAAACGACCTGGCTCAAATGTGAATTTGTCATCTTGCTCAAGATATCGTCCAGCTACACCGTTTACAACTAGTTGTTCACATGATTCCATAGTAATGAAAATTGATGCCTCTATAATAAAATACTTATCATCATGCGTGGCCTGTAAAAAATCAACTGCTAATAAATATGACTTTGGTAAGCAATCACGAACTTTTTTAGCTAATAGCAACACCTCTAATGGTATATCCTTTTTCGCAACTATCCCAGAACCGGAGGCTCTATAATCACCCTTTTTAGGAAACCTGTAATAACCGAAGTATGAATTGCCTATCATAATGACTCGAAGATCAAAACCTTTATTCAGTACAAATTTCTGAAAATATACATAATTTTTCTGTTTAACATATGAATTATTAAGTTTCAGTCCACCATCAAATACTTTTTCCATTAGTGTTCTTGCTTGCTTCTTATTTTCTATCAAATGAACACCTTTTGACCTGGAGCAGGTTTTATCTTTTGATATAAAAGGATATTGGCAAGTTTCAATATGCTTTTTTGTCTCCTCTTTTGAATAGGATACAAAGGTATTAATAACAGGAAGATGGTTTAACTCAAACAACCATTGTGCTCTAATTTTATCTTCATCCATCCACAGGGCTTGTCTCGGTGGTAAAATCAATTTTCCAAGGCTGTCTTGGATAAACTCAACTTTATCAGCTGCCTCCCACTGGTCAACATAATTTGATAAAGTCCTCCAAACAATGATGTCCAAATTCTTACACTCAGATATAAAATTTGATGCTTTTATATCAAGTTCTTTATAATGGATCTTGTTAGTATTAAGAAACCGTTCAAATTTTGGCCAATATGCGTCATTCCCTCGTTCTGATTTAACCAGACCAACAAATGGTTTAGGAACAGATACTGGCCATTCAAAATATAATAATGGTGCACTTTCTAAACGTTCATTTTCTGGTATAACTCTTGTACTATCTCTATATTCAGGAATTCTCAGCATTCTCATTTCTTGAATATCCTTTCTGTTTGCAATCTCTTGTATGTTATTATTTACTAATAGATAGTTTCACCACAATAATTACAAAAAAGACTAGCATTGGTAGTCTTTCATCATAATTGCAGTATGATTTTTTGTAGGGCTACCTGGGTCATCATTTAGATCCATCAAATGATCTGCTGGCGTTATACTCAATCCTTGCCTTAATACTAAAATCATTTGTTTTAGATTTCGTCAAGAACTACCATATATTTTTATTATAACGGTTATTTTCATAAAAAGATATGATTTTCTTTTATTTCCATTGAAATTCTCACTTTCTCTTGAAATATTAAATCATTTTATTCTTTGGCACAATTGTTCTACACAATTCTTTTAGACTATTTTGTTTTCTTGCATTTTGTTTATATACATGATAAAATATTCCGTGTTATAGTATAAATTATTTAAGCAATATGGATCGGCTAATAAGGAGGTGTACATAGTGCCTAATATTAAATCAGCGAAAAAGAGACTTGGTATTTCTTCTCGTCAAAATTTAAGAAATACTGCTGCTAAATCTGCAATCAAAACTTCAGTTAAAAGATTTGAGAATGCTTTAGCAAATGGTGAAAATGAACAAGCCCAAACTGCATACAAAAGTACAGTAAAAACACTAGATAAGGCAGTTTCTAAAGGGTTTTTGCATAAAAATACTGCTGCAAGAAAGAAATCCAGACTTAGTAAAAATTTAAAGGATATGATGAGCTAAAAGACCTCAATGAGGTCTTTATTATTTTTGTATAATAATTTCTATTTGGGATAAAATAATCATATGTTTTATGAAAGGAGGTTAATTTACACTTGGCAGCTAAAAAAGTTGAAAACAAAAAGGCAAAAAAACGTGAAAAGCAATATCCCAATCAAGATAATTATGAAGTAGCCAAGGAAATGCAACCTCAACAAAAGTAAATTCAGATAAAACAAGAGACCTACTAATTTATTATTACAGTAGGTCTCTTGTTGCATATCAGAAATGCCAGCCAAGTTTTTTATTTTATTAATTAGCTAGTTCAATTAAAGTCAGTTCTAGCATTCTTCTATTATCAGAAGATGTAGTCTTAATTTTTAAGTCATTTTCATATAGAATATTCAAAGTGTCAATCAGTTTTCTTTGATTATAGTGTTTTGATTGACTGCTTAGCTTAGAAACCACAAAGAAGCGAACACCTAGTTTTTGACTTAATTGCTTTTCCGAATAACCCTTTTTCTTATATACCAAATAATGTAACAAAAGCCTATAATGCCTTGCAAGCATATTGTTTATTAGAATTGGCGCTTCCCCAAGTTCGAGTAGATCGTTTAATTCTTTAAGTGCCTTATTAAGATCCTTTTCTGCAAGATGATCTATCATTTGAAATATACCTGTATCTATTGTTTTTGCAAGGACTTCTCGAACTTCTTCATAATATATCGCCTGCTTATTGCCCACATAAGAACAAATTTTCTTTATCTCATTTGTGAGAAAGTATAAGTCTCCCTTTGCAACTGATGCTAATATATTTACTAAAGCATTATCAGGGTTCTTTTCGTAAGTTGAAAACTCTCTATTTATCCAGTTTATGATGCTGACACCTTTAGGAGTTTCACAATTTAAAACTTTCCCTTTCTCAGAGAGTTTTTTATATAGCTTGCCTCTTTTATCAACATCACTCCTTGCTAAAAATATTAAGCATGTTGTGGGGTTTGGATTAGTTAGATATTCAGTAACATATTTGTAATCATTGTCTGAAAAAGAACCAGGCTTAAATACACTTTCATCCTTAACCACAATTAGTCTCCATTTAGAAAAAAAAGGCAGAGAATTTGCAACATCAATAATAGCCTTTAATGTGTCAACGTGGTCATATTTTTGAAAATTAAATTCGCCATTCTCCCCCTGTAGCAAAGCTTCTTTAAAGTTTCCAATAAGAATGTCCTTTAAGAAGTCATTGTCTCCTGTCAAGAGATAGATAGGAAAAACATTTCCTTTTTTTACTTCTTTCACGGCACTATTAAGATCTGCCACATGTTATGCCGCCTTTCAATTTATATTTTAAATTGCTATAAGAAAAAATTGCTTATCTTTTTATTATAGTGGTTTTTGGTCTAGCTTACCAGTATCTAAAAGGTTCTATTAAGAAATAATAGCTGTGAGGTGAATTTTATATGGTTACTGGTGGAGTTAACACTGTTGGAATAGACTTGGGATCAGCCAATACTCTTATATACGTACATAATAAGGGAATAGTTCTACGTGAGCCATCAGTAGTTTCAATTGATACTAATAATGGTTCTTTAGTAGCAATAGGTACTGAAGCTAAAGCAATGGTTGGGAAAACCCCCGGAAATATCAGGGTAATTCGGCCTCTTCGTAATGGTGTAATAGCTGACTTTGATATAACACGTACCATGATAAAACATTTTCTGAGGTCTGTATTAAACAAATTTTCCATTAGAAGTCCTTGGGTAATTATTAGTATACCCTATGGCATCACAGACATTGAAAAAAGGGCTGTAATTGAAGCTGCTCAGCAGTCAGGTGCGAAAAAAACCTTACTGATTGAAGAACCTCTAGCAGCGGCCATTGGCGCTGGGTTATCCGTAGAAGAACCTTCAGGGCATATGATTGTCAACATTGGTGCTGGGACTAGTGAAATTGCTGTCATTTCTCTTGGTGGGATAGTAACAGCCGTATCCCTTAAGGTGGCAGGGGATGCCCTTGACATGGCAATTTATAACCATTTAAAGAAAATCTATCGGATTGAAATAGGCTTAATAACAGCAGAAAACTTTAAAATTAAATATGCTGATGCCTTTAACGCGCCAGATGATATAGCGTATATACGTGGTATTAATATGAAAACAGGCTTACCTATTGCAAAAGAAATATCTATAGTAGAAATCAATAAAGTAATACAAGATACCTTAAAGGATTTAATATTAGCGATTCGTCAAGTCTTTGAAAGCACTCCTCCCCAGCTGGCATCCGATATAATTGAAAAAGGAATTGTCTTGACAGGGGGTAGTGCGAATTTAAAAAGTCTTGATCAATATATAGCTTCCAAGGTTGAGCTATCTGTAACAGTTCCACCTGATCCGGAGGATTGTGTAGTCCTCGGGACAGGCCAGATAACCAAAAATACAAAAGCTCTTACACGAATATCTCTTATGGGGCATCAAAACTTTCCTTGAAATCCAGAGCCTGCCTATTGATAATAGACAGGCTCAACTATTGAATAACCACCTTGGCTAGATAAACTCTTGATACTCAATGACCTTTTGCACGATTTCCAGATTTATCTTTCGGTAATCATGAATAGCAATGTTGCGAAATCCTACCATACCTTTCAGTCTTTCTGCAAGCAGTTCATCTATAACCTTATTTTCACTCAAGAAATCAAATGCATCCCTAGTACTCTGGGGAATGCCAAATCCGCAGCATAACGGCCTCCACGGCAAGGGCATGCCATATCAATTAACAAGCAAATCCTCTAAACCCCCCATTAATATACAAAAATAACAAGAAACTACAAAACCTGAAATCATTATCAAATTACAAGTTAAGTAATAAAGGAACTTTATGGAAAACTATTTCATAACATAATGTAAACGGTCGCCAGACGCTTATATAACAGATTATATGGTGGTGGAAAGAATGCTTTTAAGTGAGTTGGTAAAGGTCATTAAACCTTTACCAATTGATGGCAGACAGGACTTGGAAATCCTAAACATTGCAAACAACTCTAAAAATGTAAAACGAGATTGTTTATTTTTTTGCATATCCGGTTACAAGCGAGATGGACATTTATATGTTAATGACGCTGTGAAACGGGGAGCAGTAGCTGTGGTATCAGAGAAAAGACTCAATATCCCCATTGTTCAGCTAATTGTAGAAAACTCTCGATTAGCTCAAGCTATAGGTATCCAGCATTTTTATAATTATCCGACATCTAAGTTTAAACTTGTTGGTATTACAGGTACTAATGGAAAAACAACTGTGGCATTTTTGACTGAAGCAATCTTACAAATGGCTGGGTATCTGACTGGGCTAATTGGAACAGTTAATTACAAGATAGGTGAGAAAGTTTGGCCTGCAGGACTTACTACCCCTGATACCATAGAATTAGGAAAAATGTTTCAGCAATTGGTCGAAAAGAAAGTACAGGCAACGGTCATGGAGGTCTCTTCACATGCTTTAGAACTCCATAGAGTAACAGGTTGTGATTTTGATGTTACAGTCTTTACTAATCTTACCAGAGACCACTTTGATTTTCATGGAACAATGGAGAATTATCTTCAATGTAAGTCAAAACTGTTCGCTAACCAGCGTCGATGGCGTAAAGATCCTTATAAAGACTGTTACGCAGTAGTCAATCTGGATGACCCTCATGGCAGATACATTTCGCAGATTGCTCAAGCTCCTAATATTCTTACTTATGGAATTAATGCTAATGCCGATGTGCGAGTAGTAGGTTACGAACTTAGACTTAACGAAAGTCTCATTAAAATAAAGCTTAACAATCGGAACTACACCTTCTTCTGCCTTTACCCGGACTGCATAACATATATAATGCAATAGCAGCCATAGCTGTAGGACATTGTTTTAACATTGACATAAAAGTCATTCAAGAAGCTTTAAGCAGCTTTAAAGGAATACCAGGTAGATGTGAATTTATCAAGTGTGGACAACAATTCGTGATTATGGTTGATTTTGCTCACAATCCTGATGGATTACTTCAAATTTTATCTACCATTCCATATCCTAATTCTGGGGCTAAGAAAATACTGGTCTTTGGATGCGAAGGAGGTAAAGATCAGGGAAAACGCAAGCTGATGGGTGAAATTGCAGCCATACATTCAGATTACTGCATAATCTCTACTGATAACGTATACCGTGAGGACCCTTTGGAAATAGCAAAGGAAGTTGAAGAAGGCGTGCTCGGGGGTGGTATGGACATATCCCAGTATCAAATAATACTGGATCGTCATGGAGCCATTCAAACTGCCTTAAAACTTGCAGATCCAGGCGATGTTGTCATTATAGCGGGTAAGGGTCATGAAACTTCCCAAATACTACACGATAAGGTTATTCCCTTTAACGATTGTGAAGTAGTTAAAAAGTTGTTACACACACTTTAATTCACATATGTATATAATGTTAATAGTTAACTTTGTCTTTATTACAGCTATATGCAGTCGGGGGGATGCGATTAATGCTTGTTAAGAGGATATGGAAGCACATCCCGAGCTTCCTCAAACAGCCCATATATATATTAAAAGGTTATTTAGAGCGAGGAAAAGTAATTTATAGAGCTATAACACCATATAATTTAATAGAAGTTATTGATAAAAACGGTATACGCTATCTGGTGTTCAAAGACCCCAATCAGCCTATGTACAGGCAAAGACCAGAAGTCACCTATCAAAGCTATATGGTGATCAACGACCCATTAAATACAAATGCGACTTATGCAGATTATTTCCAACTAGCTTTGATATTTAATCCCCAGATAATTACAGTCCTAATGGTTGGTCTTGGTGGAGGTATAGTTCCCAAACGTTTCTTGAATGATTATCCAGAAATGCGGTTTATTTCAATTGAAGTCGATTCTGAAGTGGTAAAGGTTGCTCATCAGTATTTCCACTTAAAACAAAGTTCTCGCCATAGAATATTAGTAGGTGATGGCCGTAAATACATTCAAAGGACTAAAGAAACTTTTGATTTAATATTATTAGATGCTTTTTTTGCAACTACTGTACCCTACCATCTTTTTACTATTGAATTCTATCAGGAGGTAAATGGATGCTTAAACCCAAACGGTCTGCTAGGAATTAATATCTATGGAGCATTAACTGGATCTAACAGCTATCTTTTTAGGTCGCTGTATCAAACTTTAGCATTTGTATTTCCCAGGCTATATCTTTTTGCTGCAAAAAAAAGCACTCCAGAAGTAATGCAAAACATTTTCATCTTTGCCTTGCAAAAAGACATGGATATGACTCCTGAAGACATATTTAAACGTGCGCAGATACTTAGTCAGACCAAAGTATCTATACCAGGCTATGTAGAAAAAGCCCAAAAGCTCTACCAAGAACCGATAGATGTAACAGACGTTCCAATTTTAAGTGACCAAAACTCTCCTGTAAACGGTGAATTAAACCTTTACTCGAAGGTAGTCATGTGAGGAGGAACAAAAATTGTACAACGTTCAGCAGATATCTCTTTGGAAAAAAAAACAATTTAATGACTTTTTGAAGTCGTGCAGCGCCGGGAATATTTTTCAAACCTATGAATGGGGTGAACTTAAGAAGAGTTCCGGCTGGCATCCCATACGTTTAATAGTTGAGAAAAATGGACAAATTTTCTGTGCTGTTACCCTCCTCAAGCGTAAAAACGCCGGCATGACCATGCTGTATTCTCCCCGGGGTCCTGTACTTGATTACGATAATCAGGCTGAAATTATTTCACACTGCTGCAGGGGAGTGACCGACCTGTCCCACAAAGAAAAAGCTGTCTTTTGGCGAATTGACCCAGAACTTATTGGTACAAAATACGCTGAGCTGCTGACTAATGCTGGCTTCAGCTTGGTACCTGTCAATAATCCATTTGGGGGCATACAACCTAAGTGGGTCTGGCGTATAACCTTATCCGATACCCCAGATCACCAATGGAAGCTCTTAAAACAAAGTGGAAGAAAATGGATAAATAAAGCTTTGAAAAACAAAGTTGAGATAAAAGAGGGCACCGCCAAGGATATACCTATACTTTACAGGCTGTTAAAAGAAACCTCTAACCGCAGTAATTTTCTGCTTAGAAGCTCAAGTTATTATCATGACCTTTGGACTAAGTTAGCTCCTCTCTCCCCAAAAATGGTTTTAGCCTTCCATGAAGGTCAGCCCGTTTCTGCAATTCTAGTTGTGGGTTTTGGCCAAGGAGTATGGGGAATCTGCACAGGAAATTCTGCTTCAAGCAGGGGTTTAGGGGCCTCTTATCTGCTGAACTGGGAGGTAATTACTTGGGCCATCCATAACGGCTATAAGTTTTATGACATGGGAGGAATAGCTCCGGAAGCTGATGAGCATCATCCTCTTGGTGGTCTAAAGATATTCAAAAGTCATCTTGGTGGATCAGCAGTAGAGTTTGTTGGAGAATATGACCTGGTCTTTAAATCGCCGGCTTATAGATTATGGAACATAGGCCAAAAGTCTTTTAATACCATCAAAAAATTTAAGAAACTCATTAGATAAGCATCCTTTGGTAGTATCCATATATAGTATGCTTTTTTAAGGGGACTCGTCTAGTTTATCTGGAGGAAAAATATAGACGTCAAATATTTTGCTATCTGGGCCCCAGAGAGGTATTTTCCGGGGCTTACTCTCGACCACACATTAGCGCTCATAAACGCCCTATATTATACCACCCCCGCAATCTAACAGATGAACAAGTTCTTGCAGTAGCTGCCACAGGAGGTGTGGTCCATATTCTATTTCATGGCCTTTTTCTAGCTGATGAGGTGAATAATGTAAAAGCTGGAACTATAGTAGACCATATAGATTACGTGGTGAATCTTGCAGGTATTGATCATGTGGGGCTGGGATCTGATTTTGACGGCAGGGGGATCATGCCCATTGATTTGAATAATGCTTCAAAGTTTCCTAAAATTACTCAGGAGTTTAAAACACCGGGGGTATTCTAAGGAGGAAATTGAAAAAATTTTGGGAGCCAATACTCTACCTTAGATGGCAAATCAGTAACTGCAGTGTCCCACAATTCATCCAGATCTACCCCAAAATACTCGTGAATTAAAACATCTCTCATCCCAGCCATAAGCTTCCAGGGAATATCAGGATAATTGTTTTTTACATCGGAAGAAATATTTTTGGTAGCTTCTCCTATGATTTCAAATCTTCTTATAACAGCATCTTGGCTTTTGATATCATCTTTAAATTCTTCCTTGGATATACCCTGATATATTTTTTAATTTGCAAGATACTCTCTATTATGTGTTTTAGATAAACAGTATCATCTTTGCTCACAGAATGTCCCTCTTTTTTTTAACACCTTATCCTTTATATAAGGTGATAATGCATTTTCTGTGACTAAATCCACATCAGCATTAAGGACATCTTGTAAATCATATTTCAATTCAATTCGCTTAAATAAAGACTTTTTAGTTTCCGGCAAGTATTCTATTAAAATATAAATATCACTATTATGTTTTTCTTCTCCTCTAGCAAAGGAGCCAAATACAGAAGCTTTTTTAATTCCATGCCGTTTTAAAATTGGTACTGCTTTATTCTTAATAAATTCTAGATTCATCCTAATCCCCTTTCTAAATGGGAGAAATCTAATCTATTAATATATATTATCCACCGAAGGTTAACTAAATATAATTTTTACCTATTGTTTCTAGAGGCTAGTGCGCCAAAATATAGGCATGCTTATAGAATTGATAAAATCAAGGTATTGAGTATACATATTTCATTTCCAGGTCTTATTGCCATCCTATTTAATAACTGTCTCCACTTTATTTATTTTCTTCCCAGTAGAGTAAATGGTGATGGCTCCGTGTAGATCATTTCTGTAAACAGGAATACCCACATCTTCAAAATACTCCAGGACATTCTTCCCAGGATGTCCAAAGGAA
>LOER01000024.1 GCA_001515945.1 Desulfitibacter sp. BRH_c19 | reverse complement strand
AAATTGAGATAGGTTGATTGTAAGAACCTTATGCTCATTAAAATTGCACCAAGAGGTACTGATAAATAAGCAATCCAAATTGGTATGAGCATAGCAGGGGATTTTTGTCCAGTTTTCATCAAAAACATTACTATAATAATAGATAAATATAGAAGTAATGCAGCAAATATGAATGATATAAACATTGCTATCCCTCTCATATATTTATCGAAAGGTTTAGGTAATGCACCTACAATTACATTAATACCAATATGAGCTCCTTCTTTTGCAGCTATTGCAGCACCAATAAATACTGCATATGCCATGATATATCTTGCCAATTCCTCTGACCACGGAAGGGAAGCCTTTATCACAAACCTAAAAAATACCTGCAAAAAAATTACTATAACCATTGTAGCGTAAAGTATTGTTACAGAGTAATCTTCAAATTTGTCTAGAAAACTAAAGAAGGAAGATTGCCTTTTTGCTTCCATGATTTTCCCCCTCTCATAAATATATTTACTTGATCCAAAATGATTATTCCTAAAGTAGTTTTTTAACATATATTATATAGTTGAGCAGGATTATATCCTGCTCAACTTATATTGCACATAGTATTTAACTACTATAACTTACTTCTTCATAGTGATTAGTTATTACCAAGCGCTTTAATTTTTTCAATTAAATCTTTACCAATTCTATCTTCATATTTCCCATATACAGGAGCCATTGCTTCTTGCCATGGACCTTTATCAGGAGTAGTAACCTGCATTCCTTCAGCTTCTAATTCTGCAACTAGACTATCATCCATCTCCTGGATCATTTGTCTTTCAATATCTCTAGCTTCATTAGCAGCCTGCTGGAAGATGTCTTTTTCTTCGTCACTTAATTTATCCCATGTTGCCTGGCTAATTAATAGTGGAGCTGGTGCATAGAAATGCCCTGTTAACGCAAGGTGCTCCTGTACTTCATAAAACTTAGATGTTGCAATAATTGGTAGTGGGTTTTCTTGCCCATCAACAGTTTTTTGCTGTAAGGCTGTAAATAATTCACCAAATGCCATTGGAGTTGGATCAGCACCAATTTCTCTAAAGGAATCCATGTGAATTTGGTTTTCCATAGTTCTTATCTTAATTCCTTCCATGTCAGCTGGTACATTAATTGGTCCTTTTGAGTTAGTGATGTTTCTAAATCCATTCTCCCAAAACGCTAAACCTTTAATCCCAGTTCCTTCTATTTGTGCGAAAATATCCTGACCAATTTCTCCATCAAGTACTTTATATGCGTGTGCCTTATCATTAAACATAAATGGTAGGTCTGTTACTAGGAATGCATCTGAGAAACCAGCTAGTGGTGCTGTTGAAACTACAGCCATATCAATTGTTCCCATCTGAACGCCTTCAATGATTTCTCTTTCAGAACCTAATTGTGCACTAGGAAATATTTCTAAACTATATTTGCCATCAGTTCTTTCTTCAATCATCTTGCCATATTCAACAAGACCTAGATGATATGGGTGTGTCATATCAACACTATTTGCTGCTTTTAATACTATAGTTTCAACTTCCTCATTATTAGTACCATTTTCATTGTTACCATTTTCATTGTTACCATCAGTACCTCCACAACCAGCTACTAGTGCCATTGCAAATAAAGCTACAATTATTAGTATTAAAACCTTTGAATTTCTCTTCTTCACAAATACTCCTCCTTGTTTTTATAATCTGTAGTTTTGAGCAAACTTTCAAATACATTAGCTTACCCTACTTTTGCTTACTATCACCCCCTTAATTGCTCACTTACTAAACAATATCTACATAGTTCTTGCTATACGACAAATAGCAAAGTCTCTTTGTCCTAGTATTTCAGACTTCGTCTGTTTACCATTTATCACTTCTAAATATTCTTGATATATTTCTCTACCTATCTCATCAACACTCTTACCATCGGTCATTATACCACTTGCGTCAATATCAATATTATCCATCATCGTTTTAACTGTTTTGGGATTTCCACATACCTTAACCACAGGAGTAATAGGGGCCCCTGTAGGTGTACCTCTACCAGTAGTAAACACTATTAATTGGGCACCACCAGCAATCATGCCAGTAATAGACTCTATATCATGACCTGGAGTATCCATTACTACCAAACCCTTTTCCTTTGGTTCCTCGGCAAATTCAATAACCTCATTTATTATTGATGTTCCTGCTTTATATATACAACCAAGGGACTTTTCTTCTATAGTTGTTAATCCACCTTCAATGTTTCCAGGAGTGGGGTTACCCCCTCTAATATCAACTCCAAGTCTCTTGGATTCTTGTTCGATATTTGCAACTATTTCATATATTTGGTTTCCTATTTCTTTATTTTTAGCTCTTTTTGCCAGAACGTGTTCTGTTCCAGTTAATTCAGTTGTTTCAGAAAGTATCACAGTCCCACCAGCTTCAACCAAAAGATCAGATGCAACTCCTGTTGCTGGATTGGCAGCCAACCCAGAGGTTGTATCAGAACCTCCACATTCTGTTCCCAAGATGATATCCTTTATATCTATGGACTCCTTCTGAATTTGTGAAGCAGCCATAACCATATCCCTGACTATTTGTGAACCCTTAGCCACAGTTTTTAAGGTGCCCCCTTCTTCCTGAATATTCATATGGGCCACGGGTTTTCCTGTAACCTCCATCTCGCGCGCTAGATCCTTTGGTTGGAGTGTCTCGCAGCCTAAACCAACTACCAGAACTGCTGCAACATTAGGGTTTTTACCAAAGCCAATTAAGGTACGAGCAGTCTGTTCTTTATCACACCCAATTTGTGAACAGCCATGTTGGTGCACTATGGGTATCACTCCAGGAACTTGAGCTGCTATCATTTCTACTGTCCTATTAGCACAAACAACAGATGAAATAACTACAACATGATTTCTTATGCCGACCTGTCCATTTTCTCTACGAAAACCAGTTAATTGCATATCTTATCCCCCCTTAATTACTCAGATCCCCTCTGCCTCTTTGGCTTAAAACATTATGAACATGTACATGCTCTCCTAAGGAAATGTTATTTGTGGTTAGTCCTATTTCCTCTCCATACTTATATACTGCACTACCACTTTGAATATCCCTTATTGCAACCTTATGACCGAAACCAATGTCGCATTTTAATCTAATAAGTACAGAAGCATTACCAGTTTCAACTTTAATTTCTTGACCTTTTTGTAAATCTGTTGTAGCAGTAGCTACATTGTCTTTTGGATTAATCATAATTAGCTGTTGCATTCCTCAATCCTCCAATGATATTTTCTACATGTAACTAATAATATGCTGAGAATATTTTCCATCTATTACTATCTTTCAAAAAGAGGCAAAATATTTTCTGGCGGTGTTTTTGCCTGTATGTTGTGGGCAGGTGCAAAAAGATACCCACCACCTTTTCCTAAAACACTACGGGTTTCCTTTACAGATTGACGTATTTCGTTCGGATTTCCAAAACTCAATAGCTTTTGAGTATCGATTGCTCCCCAAAAAGATAATTGGTGGCCAAATTCAGATTTTAATTTATTAATATCCATTTCAGAGGCTGTAACTTGGATTGGGTTTAATACCTCAATTCCAATATCACAAAAATCAGGTATGAATTTCTTAATGCTTCCACAAGAATGTAAGGCAACCTTAGCCCCACCGGTCTTCTCTTTAATAAATTCAACCATTTCTTTATGACGGGGTTTAATCATTTCGCGATACATTTTGGGAGATATAATAGGACTAACCTGTCCACCCATGTCATCTGTAAAACATACCATATCTAGATAAGGTCCAACCATCTCTAAAAATGGCCCATAGATTTTTTTCTGAATACCCACCACTTTATCTAGTAATGCTTCAGCAAATTCTCTATTCATTACCATATCTAGAAGATAGTTTTCAAAGTTCCTTAAAGCCCAGGCCTGTTCGAAAGGCCCCTTAAATGTAGTTATTATGAAAGGATTATACTGCTTAGCTATCCTCGAAGCCTCTTCAACAAGTCCAACATTTCTGCTTGAATCTTCTGTATTGGGCCACTGATGCTTTTCTAAATCACCAAGACAATCTGCATTGGCTAAAGGGAATTCTACATAATCATAATAAAATCCGCCTGTTGGTCTTGCTAACCTAATTCCCCATTCATCAACAAATGTATCCCCAATCCATTTCGGTTTCCAAGATGCAGGCGGTTTCTGATAAATGTATCTTGTGTCTACCGAAAATTTATCTAGGACTACCTCCTCTACCTTGGCTATTTGAAGCCTTGCATCCAACACCTGCGTTTGACTCTCAATATTAAGTAAAGTTTTTAATTCATTATAGGTTTCAACAGCAATCCCAGTTGTTTTGCCTCCGAAGTCTACAGGCACTCTATCAGTTTCTTGATGCATTAGTGCCAGGCTAACCCTTTCATGTCGTGATAATTCTGTCATAATTAAGCCCTCCTTAAGTATGTTTGTTAGGTGTCAATAAGCTTTGCCATAGCAATAATTAATGCAAGTATTATGCCAGAATATATTTACTTTTGAAATAATCTGAAGTTTACAACATCAAAGCAATGATATGATAAGTTAATTAAAGCTAGTAAACACTTTAACCAATTGAAGATTCAAAATGCAATGGCTAAAGTATTGCATTTTGCCATTACATTTTGCAATAGTGATTGATAATGCATCGCCGGCTGGGATTATAATGTCCATTACTTTTTCTTTAGTTTGCGCCAAAGAGTGCTCCTATCTATATCAAGTCTTTTTGCTACCTTGGTTTGGTTACCATTTTCTTCTTCTAAAACTCTTTTAATAATATTTCGTTCCATCTGTGACAAGGTTCCGTCAACTTCTATGGAGTTCTTGCCAGCTTCATAACTAGGATTATCTCTATCAGTTAAATCTAGCTTTAGCTCAGGTACAGCATTTTCAAAATCCACTTTTTCGATGACTTGGCCTTTACTTAAAATTATTATCCGCTCTAAAACATTCTCCAACTGTCTAACATTTCCAGGCCACTTATATAAAGCCAAAAGGCGGCTTACTTCTGTTGAAAGTTCCACTTCTTTTCCAACTCGGTTTAATATTTTATTCATAATGGTTTTTATTAAATAGGGTATATCCTCAGGTCTTTCCCTAAGAGGATGGATTTTAATGGATAGTAGATTAAGTCTGTAGTACAAATCTTCTCTAAACCTCTTAGTTTGAACCTCCTTTAGTAAATCCCTATTCGTAGCACTTATAATTCTGACATTTATAGGTATTACCCTGTCCCCCCCAATGCGCATCACTTCTTTGAGTTGAAGCACACGTAATAAACGTGTTTGCAACGGTAGAGGCATTTCTCCAATTTCGTCCAAAAATAAAGTTCCCCCATGGGCCATTTCAAAAAGACCAATCTTTCCACCTTTACTTGCTCCTGTAAATGCCCCTTCTACGTAGCCAAACAATTCACTCTCGAGCAAGTTTTCAGGAAGGGCTGCACAGTTAACACCCACAAACGGACCATCTTTTCTAGAACTAGCATTGTGGATGCCCTGTGCAAACATTTCTTTTCCTGTTCCCGATTCTCCGGTAATTAAAATAGTAGATTCTGTATTAGCAAATTGGTATGCTTTATTAATAGTTTCCACCATAATTTGAGATTTTGCTACTATTTGAGTAAGTTCATATTGGGCAGTTAAGCCCTTGGAGTAAAGATTTTTTCTGATTCCCTGTTCTAATTGCTGTATCTTTGTTACATCCTCCAATGCAGCAACAACCCCTATAGTCTTACCCTTTATCTTTATAGGTGCTTTATTCACTATAAGCACTCGTCCATTAATGTTTACTAATAAATCAGAAACTTGATCCTCTGCTTCTATTACTTCTTTTAATTTTATTCCAGGAAGAATATGTTTGGATGGTAAACCTATACTATTTTTGGCTTCTATGCCTAAGATCATCTCGGCTGCGGGATTAACAACGGTTATTTCATCGTTATTATCAACAGCAATAATGCCCCCGCGGGAAACATCCAAAATAGATTTAAAGAGCTGTGCCTTTTCTTGCTCTATCCTTTTAACCTGCATTACTCGCTCTGCCTCGAAAAGAGCAGAAGCGATTGCCTCCTTGCTTGAATCAATTAGTAAGCCCTCAATACCACAATCTTGTCCTAGTTGCAAACCACTCGCATCTCCTAAAACAAAGTTAATATCCAAATTATCAATTTTCTGCCTAGTTTCCGCTTGAGCACTATCCAAAATTATTTTGTATAGCTTAATGCCTAAAATCGATGAAATGGTTTCCGCTCCAAAAACAACATTTTGATACCCAATCAATCCAATTTTTAGTGATTTAAAGTACTTCTTATCATTCTTCATTAACCTATCAAGTATTTTTAACACATCTAAGGTGCTAACCTGAGTCTCAACTACAGGGACTTTGACACTTTTTTTTAAAAGAGTTGCAGTACCACCTCTACTAACAATAACTTCAGCGCCCTGCAAAACAGCCTGCTTTGCCATTTTGACTCCATATTCCATCATACCTGTACAGATTTCAACTGGCAGATTAAACTCTGCCACTACTTCCTCCGTTTTAATCGCAAAGTCATTATATGGAGCAATCACACATATGGGTTTCATTAAATCACCTGTTAAAAGTATTATTAATACACTATTAATGATTTCTGCATTAGAAATATACTTCCTTAGTAAAACCCATTACTTTTCTAATGCCTTCCTTAACTTTTTAAGTTCTTCATCATTAATCTTATAACAATGCTCTGGTGCTGGGAAAGTTCCCTTTTCAACATCTTCTTTATACTCTAGAAGTGCCTTTTCAATATATTCATTCATATTTGCATATTGTTTAACAAATTTTGCAACATGTCCTCCAAAGAACCCTAGTAAATCATGTACAACAAGCACTTGTCCATCACAAGATGGTCCAGCACCAATACTTAAAATAGGGATATTAGCTCTTTCTGTAATAATTTGACCTACTTCAGCTGGAATAGCTTCTAAGAGAATACTAACACAGCCTGCTTCTTCAAGAGCTTTTGCTTCTTCTATAAGTTTAAGTGCCGCCCCTACTTCTCTACCTTGAGCTTTAAATCCACCTAACATTGAAACTGATTGCGGTGTAAGTCCCAAGTGTCCCATTACTGGTATTCCTGCCTTTGTGATGGCACGTATTGTATCAACCATTTCAAGTCCGCCCTCAAGTTTGACTCCATCTACACCTGTTTCCTGCATAAGTCTTCCTGCATTTGCAACGGCTTGCTCTACAGATATTTGGTAGGACATATAAGGCATATCACCAATTACAAAACAATTTGGAGCTCCTTTTCTAACAGCTTTTGAATGGTTGACCATCATATCCATTGTAACTGGAAGTGTGCTATCAAAACCATATACACACATCCCTAAGGAATCTCCAACTAAAATAATATCAATACCTACTTTATCTTCTATAGCAGCAGTCGGGAAATCATATGCCGTAATAAACGTAATTTTTTCTCCCTTTGCCTTTTTTTCCATAAGAGTATGAATTGTAACTTTTTTTCTTTTTGATTCTTGCTTAGATGGTGTTGTCCAAGTACTCATATTTATACCTCCATTTAGTAGTTTATTTTCTCTCTTTATAGCTAGACCGCACTATCAACACTAATATTTACATTGTAGAGAGGAGTAAGCTTAGCTGGATTTCTATTTTTTGATAATAGGAAAAGTATTTGCACCCTGAGGCATTACAGTTACTTTAGGATTAGGGGTTCCACATTTTTCATAGGCAATTTTTAGAGCATCCTCAATAGTGGTAACAGGAATTAATT
The DNA here is from genome assembly GCA_001515945.1 of Desulfitibacter sp. BRH_c19. Taxonomy (NCBI): domain Bacteria; kingdom Bacillati; phylum Bacillota; class Clostridia; order Neomoorellales; family Desulfitibacteraceae; genus Desulfitibacter; species Desulfitibacter sp. BRH_c19. The sequence goes on along the minus strand of LOER01000024.1, from coordinate 3,092 downwards.
TTGCTTTTTTTGCAAAATCTGCATTTTCAGGTTTAGTAAGAATAATAAATGCTCCTTTATCACTACATTCAACCTCTTTAAAAGCTACCCAACCAGGAATTGTAAAGTTTTCTCTTAATGCCCTTTCCATCTCATAGGTTGATTCATAATTAAACCATTGGGTAAATTCTTCAGGCTCCATCATATCTGGACATTCTGACAGGATAATCGCCACTCCATCTTTTTTCATGGCATAAAACGCATTATCCATAGTTTTACCAGTCTGATAGAGATTAATATCCTTGGGATATCCTCCAGCAGTAGCAATTACTATGTCTGCTTCTTCTTGAACCTCAACCCCATATACTTTGTCTACAAGTTCTGTTCCATGAAGCCATGCAGAAACCCAATTGCCAGCAAAAACTCCTGCTATATCCCCTTCAGGGTTAGGTACTACGTTAACCATAAAATCAGGGTTTAAAAAGGCAGCAATTTCCATCATATCTTCATGGCATTCATTACCCCTTGTATATTTTGATGCTGAACGAGGATTTGAGCCACTTCCTAGTTCAGGACCCATTGCCCACAAGTGGTTTTGCTGAATAGTTTTTATGGATGCAATACCTGGCAAAACACTCTTTCTTCCACCGCCGTATCCAACCATATAATGATAAATTATTCCACCTGTTAAAATAACTTTATCTGCTTCTGTAAATATCCTATTAACAGAAACTTCGGTTCCTCTACTAGTTTTACCAAGATAGACCATGTTTTTGGTATCCCAAGCATCATGATTAATAACTTTTACTCTATTATAAACTTCTTCACAGCATAATTCCCTACATTCTTGTTCTGTATTTGCCCTATGACCACCAACAGCAATAACTATTGTGATATTTTCATCAGGTACACCAGCTTCGTTCAAATAATTTATCAAAACTGGTAACGTTAAACAATTTTTTTGCCAGGCCCTAGTGATATCACTAACAGTAATTGCTACTGTGTCCCCAGGTTTAACAATTTCTTTTAGAGGGGGTGCATCTATAGGATGATTTAACGCATTTAAATACGATTCCTGCAAATTCTCAAGTGCTGGATACTCTGCACCTAAAATTACATCAAGTAATTGTTCTTCTGGAATAGAAAATGAAACTGTTCCTTTGCCATACTTAAGATCAAATTCTTTTTCTCCCACTATTAATGCCTCCTTGAAGTTTCAAATTAAAGGGAAAGCTTGCCTACAATTTCTAATTAAGAATACTTGGCAACCATAAACTTAACCCTGGGAAATAAGTGATCACAAGCAGGGCTACAATAGAAGCTAATAGATACCACCAATTAGCATTTATTAATTTTTCTATTGGCATCTTCCGCATACTAGAGGCAACAAACAAGTTTACTCCAAGAGGTGGTGTGATCATACCTATTGCCAAGTTCACTACCATAATTATCCCAAAGTGAATTGGATCTATCCCTAGATGAACAATGGCTGGATACAGAATTGGTGCTAAAATGATGATGGCTGCGTTTGTTTCCATAAATGTTCCAACTACCAGTAGTAATACATTTAGTATCATCAGCAACATAATGGGATTTTCTGTTATCCCTATTAACATTTCAGCAACCTTCATAGGTATCTGCTCTCTAGTCAACACTAGTCCAAAGGCTGATGCTGCTGCTACTATTAAAAGTACTAATGAACTACTTATGGCTGCGGCCCTTAAAATTTTTGGTAAGTCTTTAAAAGATAATTCCTTGTAAATAAATACGCCTACAAGTATTCCATAAACAACTGCAATATTAGCAGCTTCTGTGGGTGTAAAAACCCCTCCATAAATACCGCCAAGAATAATAATTGGCATAAAAATCGCCCATATGGCATCCTTAAAAGAAACCCAAACATCTTTTGGGGTAGCTCTTTTATCAGATCCTCGGTAGTTTTTCTTTCTAGCTATAATAACTGCTACAATTGCTAGTGATATTCCTATAACTATTCCAGGTATAAAGCCCGCCATAAATAGACCACCAATGGAAGTACCAGTTACTACACCATAGGTAATCATAGGAATGCTAGGTGGAATGATGACTCCAATATATCCAGAACTTGCCTGAGTTGCAGTTGCAAATTCTTCTTTATACCCATTTTTAACCATAGCAGGTATCATAATGGCTCCAATAGCAGCTACTGTTGCAGGTGATGATCCTGAAATTGCTGCAAAAAACATTGAAGCTAGAATTGTAACTAAGGCGAAGCCTCCAAAAAAACTTCCTACTAGTGAATTAGCAAATCCAATTAACCTTTTGGAAATCCCACCTCTTTCCATAACTGCCCCAGCAATCATAAAAAAGGGAACTGCCATCAATGGAAATGAATCCACAGCTGTGAACATTCTTTGAGCTGCTACCTGAACAGCAACAATGTCAGTAAACCAGATTGTTAATATTGTAGCTAATCCAATACTAACCGCAATTGGAACACTAGCTATTACAAGTACAGCAAATAGTCCAAATAGTAACGCTGATAGCATATTACCTTATCCCCTTTCTTCTTTAAAATTGAGATAGGTTGATTGTAAGAACCTTATGCTCATTAAAATTGCACCAAGAGGTACTGATAAATAAGCAATCCAAATTGGTATGAGCATAGCAGGGGATTTTTGTCCAGTTTTCATCAAAAACATTACTATAATAATAGATAAATATAGAAGTAATGCAGCAAATATGAATGATATAAACATTGCTATCCCTCTCATATATTTATCGAAAGGTTTAGGTAATGCACCTACAATTACATTAATACCAATATGAGCTCCTTCTTTTGCAGCTATTGCAGCACCAATAAATACTGCATATGCCATGATATATCTTGCCAATTCCTCTGACCACGGAAGGGAAGCCTTTATCACAAACCTAAAAAATACCTGCAAAAAAATTACTATAACCATTGTAGCGTAAAGTATTGTTACAGAGTAATCTTCAAATTTGTCTAGAAAACTAAAGAAGGAAGATTGCCTTTTTGCTTCCATGATTTTCCCCCTCTCATAAATATATTTACTTGATCCAAAATGATTATTCCTAAAGTAGTTTTTTAACATATATTATATAGTTGAGCA